>JBKJIL010000296.1:0-8194 GCA_046598435.1 Acidimicrobiales bacterium | reverse complement strand
CCCTCCATCGCCACGACGTCCTCGTCATCGGCGGCGGCCCCGCCGGTGCCGCCGCCGGGCACTGGCTGGCGCGGGCCGGCCGCGACGTGGTGATCATCGAGAAGAAGACGTTCCCTCGGGAGAAGACCTGCGGCGACGGTCTCACCCCGCGCGCCGTCACCCAGATCCAGGCCATGGGTCTCGAGGAGAAGGTGGCCGCCAACCACCACCGCTACGACGGCCTGCGCTGCATCGCCCATGGCAAGACACTCGAGATGCAATGGCCCCAGCACCCCGTGCACCCGAGCTACGGCTACGTGGTGCGCCGGCGCGACCTCGACACGATGGTGGCCGAGGAGGCCGAGGCCCGGGGGGCCAAGCTCCTCCAGGGCACCGAGGCCCTGCGCCCGATCCTGCGCGACGGGCTGCTCGCCGGTGCCGTCGTCAAGGACAAGGCCAGCGGCGAGGAGCGCGAGCTCCACGCCCGCTACGTCGTCATCGCCGACGGCTCGCTGTCACGCTTCGGGCGCGCGCTCGGCAACCAGCGCGACAAGCGCCTGCCCCAGGGCATGGCCATCCGGGGGTACTTCGAGAGCCCGTTGCACGCCGACCCCTGGATCGAGTCGGCCCTCGACGTGCGCGACCGCAACGGCGACGCCATGCCCGGCTACGGCTGGATCTTCCCGTGCGGCGACGGGACCATCAACGTCGGCATCGGCCTCCTCTCGACGTTCCGCGGCTGGCGCGACATCAACACGTCCCACCTGATGCGGGAGTGGGCCGCCACCGCACCAGCCCACTGGGGCATCGACCCGGACGCCATGCTGGGCGAGGCCACCGGTGGTCGGCTCCCCATGGCAGGGTCGATCCACCCGAAGTCGGGACCCACCTGGATCGCCATCGGCGATGCCGCCGGGTCGATCAACCCGTTCAACGGCGAGGGCATCGACTACGCCTACGAGACCGGCCGCATGGCGGCCGCCCTCATCGACGAAGCCCTCACCGTCGGGTCGTCGATGCCGCTGGCTCGCTACCCCCAGATGCTCGAAGACGAGTACGGCCTCTACTTCCGGGTGGCGCGGGCCTTCGCCCACGTGATCGGCCAGCCCGAGCTCATGCAGCAGCTCACCCGCGTCGGCGTGCAGTCGCGGTCGCTCATGGAGTGGGTGCTGCGCATCATGGCCAACCTCCTGCGCCCCGACGAGCTGGGCCCGGCCGAAGCGGCCTATCGAGCCGTGGCCGCCATCGCCAAGCTGGTGCCGGAGCGCGTTCCGGCCTAGGACGCCCGTCCCGCCGCACCCGGCGGCGTGTCACGGGTTCGGGGAAGTGGTCCCGGTTCTCGTGACACAGCCGACGCGGCGTGCGCCGGCTACCTGGTGTCGAGGGCGATCGTGCCGTCGGGAGCGGTGGCCCACACCCGGCCGTACCGGTCGGGGGGCAGCGAGCAGCGGAGGCGGACGTCGACCTCGCCGTGGGCGCCCGGGCGGAACGTGCCCGCCGCCACGCGGTCGTCCCAGGTGCCGTCGGGCGGGGACAACCACAGCGCGTAGGTCAGGTCGGGGTCGAGGCCGCTGGCGGTCAGCTGCACCAGCGACCCCTGGTGGTCATCCGCCGCGACCACCGCCGCGGCAGTGGCTCCCGGTGGCACAACGGTGAACGCCACCTCGACCCCTCGCACGGGCGCGGGATCGCCGCTCCTGGTCAGGACGATGACGGCCACGACCATCGCGGCGGCCGTCGCCAGCGCCACCACCGTGGAGCGGGCGACCTGCCGAGCCCGGCGCTCCGCGTGCACCGCTTCGAGGATGCGCTCGCCCAAGCCGTCGGACGGCTCCGCAAGGACGTCGAGGGGAAGCTCGCCGTGGTCGAGCCGATGGCCTTGCGTGCTGTCGTCGTCCGCCTGCAGGACCGCGTCAGCAGCGAGCGACACGGCCGCCACCGCGATCAGCGACTCGGCTTCGTCTCGGCAGGTCACGCACGACGAGAGGTGGGCGCGGAGGCGCGCCTCGCGGTCGGGGTCGAGCTGCGCGACCAGCCAGCCCGCCAGGTCGATCTGCCACGCCGGGCACGCCTCCGGGCGCTCAGCCATCACGCCACCCTCCTGCTTCGAGAGCAGTCCGCATGGCGCGGAGGCCGTAGTACACACGGCTCTTCACGGTGCCCTCGGGCACGCCCAGCTCGGCGGCCACATCGCTGTAGGGCCGGCCCCGCCAGTGGACCTCCACGAGGACGCGCCGCTGGTCCTCGCCCAGCGTCGCCAGGGCAGCGTCCACCTGCCAGCCCGTCAGCACCTGGTCGATGGCGTCATCGGAGGCCACCTGCTCGGTACCACCCCGGTCACCGGCCATCGGCGGGCGGCTGTGGCGGGCGCGGACCTGATCGATGACCACGTTGCGAAGGATCGCGAAGAGCCACGTGCGTTGCGACGAGCGGGCCGGGTCGTAGCGGTCCGATGCCCGCCAGGCCCGCACGAAGGCCTCCTGCACCGCGTCCTCGGCCTGGCCGGTGTCGCCCAGAGCCCGACGGGCGAAGCGGTACAGCTCGGTGCCATGGGCGTCGTAGGCCGATCGCAGCGCGGCGTCCGGCAGGGTTGCCATGGTGCAGGTCTACCGCCTCAGGTCAGCCCCCGACCGTGAGCGTGCCCGTCATGGAGGGGTGGATCTCGCAGTGGAACGGGTGGTCGCCTGGCTCGCTCGGCGCCGTGATCGGAGCGGACTGGTTGGCGCCGGGCACGGTGCCCGAGTCGAAGGAGCCGTCGTCAGCCGTGAGGGTGTGCGCGGTGCCGTCTTGGTTGTCGAACACGAAGGCCTGCCCGGCGGCGACGGTGAGGTCGTTGGCAAAGGCGATCCCCTGGGCGACGACCGTGGCTTCGCTCCCCGCAGTCGTTGTGGTGTTGCCGGTGTCCGCGCTGGTCGTGGTGGCGGCGGCGTCGTTGTTGGTGGCGTCGTCGCTGCCGCAGGCGGCCAGCCCGAGGACCAGCAGGGCGCTCACCGCGGCGGCTGCGGCCAGGCCTCGCGATCGGCGCATCGGGGGCGGGGTGGGGGTGGGTGTCGTCATGGGCAGGGATACGGACGGCGCAGGCCGTCGGTTCAGCCGATCATGCGCGGACCGTGAGGGTGCCCGTCATCGAGGGGTGGATCTCGCAGTGGAACGGATACGAGCCCGGCTGCTGGGGCGCCGTCACCACGCCGCTCGCCCCGGGTCCTACCCGGCCGGAGTCAAAGGCACCGCCGTCGGCGGTGACGGTGTGGGGCTTCGCGCCCTGGTTGGAGACGGTCACCCGCGCGCCCGGTGCCACGGTGACCGACGTCAAGGAGAAGTCCCGCGCCACGATGGTCGCGCCCGACGCCACCGTGGTGGTCGTGGTCGGCCGGGTGGTGGTGGTCGTGACTGGCCGGGTCGTGGTCGTGGTGCTGGTCGTGGTGCTCGGTGGCGGGGTCGAGGCCGTCGTCGTCGTCGTCGTGGGACGCGACGCCGTCGTCGAGGGACTCCCGGGCGCGACGGTGCCCGCGGTCGACGCGGTCACCGACGCAGCGCCGACAGGGGCCGTGGTCGTGACCTCCGCCGCCACGGGGCCCGCTGTCTCGGTCATGGAGCTCGTCCCATCGCTCGACGTCGTCGTCGTGACGCCATCGACCGCCGAGGGGGCCTCGCCTCCTCCGTCGTCACCGCAGGCGGCCACGGCGCCGACCACGAGCAGCAACATCGCCGCGGCGGATCGCGGCGCGCAGGACCTCGGTCGCATCGTCACCCCCGGGATACGGATGGGTGGCGGTCCCGGTTCAGGCGCCGGGCGCGATCCCCGCGTACGAGCGCACGGGATCGGCGTCGTGGGTGAGGACGATGAGCTCGGCGGGCTCGAGCGAGAGCTCGACGGGCCTCGACACGTCACCGCGGCGACGGCCGGCAAGGTGCTTGGCCTCGAAGGGCGTGGTGGCCGCCGACCAGGCGCCGAAGACCGCCGCCAGCGCCAGCGCGATGGCGATCGCTCTCGGCGGGCCGATGGCGCTGCCCACGATGCCGCCGACGGCGGCACCGATCGCTTGGGCGCCCATCAAGACCCCGACGGCGATGCCCATCGCCGACGCGCGGGTGTCCCGGTGGAGTCGTGTGCCGATGACGACGTTCACCGGGACCGACACCGCGAACAGGCCGCCCGCCACGACGAAGGCGAGGAAGGCGGCCGGACCGGACACCTCGAACCAGAACAGCGGAGCAGCCACGGCTGCGGTGGCCATGGAGCACAGCCCGGCGCTGCGCAGCAAGGTGCGGTGGTCGGAGGACCGGGCGATCACGACCGTGCCGATCAGCGTGCCGACGGGCACGGCGGCGGCAAGGAGGCCGACGAACCCGCGGCCCAAGCCGATGTGGTCCGCGTAGGGCACGAGCAGCGCCTCTCCCACGGTCCCCAGCGCCGCCACGACACCGATGATGGTGAGGGCGCGCCGGACCATCTGGTCCCCGAACAGGTTGGCCGCACCGGCCCGCAACGACCCGGCCACCGAACCCGGAGCCACCGACGGTGCAGCCGCCGGAGTGCCGCGCAACGTCACCACGAGGACCGCCGACACGAGGAACGAGCCGGCGTTGATGGCGATGGCCCCCCGTGCCCCGACGAGCACGAGGAGCAGACCGCCGAGCGCGTTGCCGGCCACCATCGCGGACTGCACCGACACGCCGGCCAGGGCGAGGGCATCGCCATACCGGGCCTCAGGGACGAGGTCGGGCAGGGCGGCCGAGCGGGCCGCCTCGAAGGGTGGGGTGGCCAGCCCGGCGAGGAAGGCCAGCACGAGCAGCGCGGCGACGGGCACCTGCAGCAACATGGCCGCGAACAGCGCCGCCCGGACGAGGTCGGCGACGAGCATCACCGTCACCCGACCGAACCGGTCGGCGAGGGTGGCCAGCACCTGGCCGATGCCGACGAAGCCGGCCAGCGAGACCGCGGTCACCGCCGCCGCCCACGCGGGTGACCCCGTGCGCTCGAGCACGAGCACCGTCAGCGCCAGGCGCCCGGCCCAGTCGCCGAGCAGTGAGATCATGTCGGCCGCCCACAGGCGACGAAAGGCGGGCAGGCTCAACGGGGACACCAGCGTGCCCACCCGGCGACGCAACCCTCCGCCCTGATCTCGCTCCATCGGGCGAACGGTACGAGTACACGACGGTGGGTACAAGAGCAACCACGTAGCGTGGTCGACCCTCTCAGCGCTCGGTCACGGAGCGTCCACCTCGTCGGGAACCGGTGACGTCGGCGACGTCGGTGCGGCCTCGATCGAGCCCTCGAGCCCGACCGGCATGCCGGCCGCGATGTCACCGGCCAGCTGGCGACGGACCCGCAGGAGGATCCAGAGCCCCGTGGGCACCAGTGCCGCGCAGAGGAACTGCGCACCGGTCAGCCCGAGGAGCCGCTCGTCGTTCACCCGCAACGAGTCCGAGGCGAAGCGGAACACGCCGTACCAGAGACAGAACACGCCCATGGCGACGCCCGGGCCGGGGCGGGTCTTGCGCCCGTACAGCAGCCAGGTGAGCACGAGGAAGAGGGCGACCATGTAGATCAGCTCGTAGAGCGCCGTCTGGTGGAAGACGAGGCCCTTCTCGAGCGGGACGTCGCCCAGCGAGCTCTCCCGCACGCTCCCGCCGTCGTAGCGAACGCCCAGGGCGAACGAGGTCAGCCGCCCGAAGTGCTCGCCCACCGAGTAGCAGGCGATGCGGCCGATGCCGAGACCGATGGACAGCCCGTAGGCGTAGCCGTCGAGGCTGTGCCAGCGGGTGAGCCGGTTCCAGTGCCGGTAGACCGGATAGCCGGCGATCACGGCGAAGACGAAGCCTCCGGAGAACTGGAGGCCTCCCTTCCAGATGGCGATGGCATCGAGCGGGGAGTCGAGGTCGTCGAGGTGAGAGAGCACCCACGTGATCCGCGAACCGATGACACCGGCCAGCACCATGCGCATGGCCAGGCTGTAGGTGGTGTCGCGGGGGACGCCGTGCTCTTCGCCGTAGCGGGCCGCCAGCCACGCCCCGATCAGCACGCCGACGGCCACCACGAACCCGAAGGTGCGGAGGTTGATCGGACCGAGGGCGATCGTTGGGAACGTCGTGTAGGGGATGGCAGCGACGAGGCTCAGCACCGGTTCATCGTCTCACGCCGCGGCGTTGGGAGACAGTCGCCCATCGGTCACTGGGGCTCGTGCCAGCCACCGACGCCGGCGGCGAGGGTGTCGGCCGCGCTGGGCCCCCAGGTGCCGCGGTGGTACAGGCTCACCGGGTGAGGAGCGGCCAGGGCCGGCTCGAAGATGCGCCACTGCTCGTCGAGCGCCGCCGCGCACCCGAAGCGCCGGGTGTCGCCCACCAAGGCGTCTTCGAGCAGCCGCTGGTATGCCCCCCGACGCTCGCCGAACACCTCCTCGAAGGACACCTCGAGGTCCACGGGCCGGCTGGCGAGGTCGTCGCCCGGAGCCTTGGTCTGGAGGTGCAGCATCACGCCGTCCTGCTTGCCGAGCCGGAAGCGCAGGTGGTTGGGGTGGGGCGCCTTCGCGCCGGCGGGCGTGAACAGGAGCCGCGGCGGCGCGTTGAACTCCACGACGGCTTCGGTGGCGTCGACTGGGAGGTGCTTGCCGGTGCGGATCAGCCACGGCACGCCCGCCCACCGCCAGGAGTCGACCTCCAGGCGCAGCGCCGCGAAGGTCTCGACGTCGGATCCCGCCGCCACACCGTCCTCGTCGGAGTAGCCCCGGTACTGCCCCCGCACGACCTGGGCGGGCTCCACGGTGCGGATCTGGCGGAACAGCTTGGTGCGCTCGTCGCGCAGCGCCGCGGCGTCGGCACCGGCGGGCGGCTCCATGGCCAGCAGCGCCATCACCTGCAGCAGGTGGTTCTGGACGACGTCACGGAGCGCGCCGACGGAGTCGTAGAAGCGCCCGCGGCCCTCTACCCCGAAGCTCTCGGCCATCGTGATCTGCACGTTCGAGATGAAGCTGCGGTTCCAGACCGGCTCCAACATGGAGTTGGCGAACCGGAACACGAGGAGGCTCTCGACGGACTCCTTGCCGAGGAAGTGGTCGATGCGAAAGACGTCGTCCTCCGGGAAGGCCCGATGCAGGATGGCGTTCAGGGCCCGAGCCGACTGCTGATCGCGGCCGAAGGGCTTTTCGACCACCACCCTGCCGCCCTCGTTGAGGCGTTGGCTCGACAAGCCGACGATGACGTCGTCGAAGAGCTCCGGCGGGATGGCGAGGTAGAACAGCGGGTGCTCGACCCCGGACGCGCGGAGCGTGTCGGCCAGCGCCGCGAACGACTCGGGATCGCGGTAGTCGCCCCGCACGTAGCTGATGCGCCCGGCCAGCTCGTGCCAGGCGGTCTCGTCGACGTTGCCGGCGGCCTCGATGGCGGCCCGGGCGTGGTCGCGCAGGTCGTCGTCGTCCCACTCCGACGACGCGAAGCCCACGATGGGCATGGCCGCTTCGCCGAGCAGCGCCATCTCGTACACGGCCGGGAAGATCTTCTTCTTGGCCAGGTCGCCGGTGGCGCCGAAGAGCACCAGAGCGTCGTTGGGGGCTCCCTGATCGGTCATGTGGCGGCCTCGTCGACCGGGGCGACGACCGGTGCACCTTCGCCTTCGCCGGCGGCCGCCTCGGGCAGCACGGCGTGACCGCCGAACTGCTCTCGCAGCGCGGCGATGGCCTTCATGGCGACGCCGTCGTCGTCCTGGCTGACGAACCGGGCGTAGAGGGCGGCGGTGATCACCGGGGTGGCGACGCCGCGCTCGATGCCGGCCTGCACGGTCCACCGGCCCTCGCCGGAGTCCTGGGCCACCGGCGCCAGACCCTCCAGCCCCGGCCGTTGATCGAGGGCACGGACGAAGAGGTCGAGCAGCCACGATCGCACCACGCTCCCCTGCCGCCAGGCGCTCAGCGCCCCTTGGGCGTCGATGTCGAGACCCGAGCGAGCCAGGAGCTCGTAGCCCTCGGCGTAGGCCTGCATCAGGCCGTACTCGATCCCGTTGTGCACCATCTTGGTGAAGTGGCCGGTGCCGGCCGCTCCCGTGTGGACGAAGCCGCCCTCCGGAGCCAGGGCGTCGAACGCGGGCTGGGCGAGGGCGACGTGCTCAGGGGTGCCCCCGACCATGAGGCAGTAGCCCTCCGTCAGCCCCCACACCCCGCCGCTGGTGCCGGCGTCGATGAAGCCGATCCCGGCGCCGGCCAGGTGCTCGGCCCGGCGC
>JBKJIL010000180.1:0-2731 GCA_046598435.1 Acidimicrobiales bacterium | reverse complement strand
CTGGTCGACGGAACGAGACGCCATGCTCACCGCCTTCGAGCCGAGCCTGAGTCCGGCGCTGGTGGTGGCCTTCGACGAGATGCTTCCCGCCCAGCGATGGCGCGAGGCGATCCCGGCTGAGCAGTGGCGCCGCCCGGAGGTCCGCGACGTCATCGCCGCTCACGGCCCGGATCGGCGCCACCTTCACCGGGCCCTCATCGAGGTCCTGGGTGAGGCGAGCGCCGCCACGCTGATGGAGTACCTCCCGCCGGCGCCGTGGATTGTGCTCTCCGGTCTCGGCGTGCCGGTAGCCGACCTGCTCACAGCACCGCGCGCGGCCTGAGGCCAGCGCCTGACGTCAGCTCTGCTGGGTGCTGATCGGCTTCGGCTTCGCAGCTCCGGGTGCTGGACCCTTCGGTGGCGGCTTCAGCAGAGAGGCCGGCTTCGAAGACGACGAGTAGCCGCCACGCTTCTCTGTCGCTCGAGCGAACAAGTCAATCCCTACGGGACGCCCCGGAGCAGCCAGCGCCCGAGCGCTCGATGTGGGGCAGGATGCGGGGCATGGGGAGGCTGGTGCCGGAGGACTTCGCGCTGTCGTCGCTGGCCGACGACGCGGAGCGGCGGGTGGTCGAGGCCTTCCGCGACGGCCTGACCGACGGTTGGCTCGTGCTGCCTGACGTGGGGCTCCGAACCCATCGGGACTTCCAGCTCGACCTCGTGCTGATCCACCAGGACTGGGGCATCGTCGACGTGGAGGTGAAGAGCCACCGGCCGCAGGTGCGTGAGGGGGTCTGGCTCAACGCCGGCAGCCGGATGCAGCCCCAACCGCTCCAGCAGGCCCGCGACAACGCCTACGCGCTGCGGAACCGGCTGCGAGCGACGTCGCCCGGGCTCAGCCACGTCGATGTCGAGCACGCCGTCGCCCTCCCTAACACCACGGAGATCTCCGGCATCCTGCCCACCGACGTCCACCCCTGCCAGGTGCTCACCGGCCCGTCGCTCGAGGAGCCGCAGGACGCCATCGAGACGCTCATGGCCTCACGCTTCCGCCGGTCCCTGACCCGTGGCGACGTGGAGGTCATCGTCGCCACCCTGCGCCCGGACGCCGACTTCGGATGGGACCCGGAGGCGCGCGCCCGCGCCGCCCGGGAGCGGCTCGACGAGCTGTGCGCCAACCAGGTGGCCGCGCTGGAGACGCTCGACGCCAACCGCCGTGCGTACGTGGCCGGTCGGGCCGGGACCGGCAAGACGCGGCTGGCCATGGCCTGGGCCCGGCGGGCATTCGTGCGCCAGGACCGGGTGCTGCTCACTTGCTACAACGACCCGCTCGGCGCCGGCATGCAGCGCCTCCTGCCCGACGACCCCGACCTCGTCATCGGCCCGTTTCTCCGGGTGGCCTTCGAGCTCACCGGCATGCCACCTCTCGCCGTGCCTGACGACGCCGACCACGAGTGGTGGAACACGCAGGCCGTCGTTCACCTCCACCGGTACTGGCACCAGATCACCGACCGCTTCGACACGATCGTGGTGGACGAGGGGCAGGACTTCAGCCCCGCCTGGATCGCGTTCCTCGAGCAGCTCCTCGATCCGGACGGCCCCCGCCGGCTCCTCGTGGTGGCCGACGGCGCCCAGAACCTCTACGACCGCGGCTTCCGACCGCCGTCGTCGGAGGACGGGTGGGCGGTGGCCGAGCTCGTCAACAACTGCCGCAACGTCCACGAGATCGCCACCATCCTGCGCCGCCACCTCGACGGTGCGCGGGCCCCGATGATCGGCCCGGAGTCGCTGGGCGTGACCTGGGTCCGAGCCGACGACCAGACGGCCGTGACAGCCGCCGTGAACGCCCAGCTCGTCGACCTGCTCGAGAGCGAGGAACGCGACCCGGCCAACATCGTGGTGGCAACCTTCTCCACCGTCGTGCGCGACGCGCTGCGAGCCGAGCTGCACCTCGTGCGCTGGGAGGACCGCGGCCCCACCCAGGTGGCCTGCGAGAACGTCCACCGCATCAAGGGCCTCGAGGCCGACTGCGTGCTCCTCGCCTCACCGACGGCCGACGTGAAGGACGCGCTCCTCTATGTCGGTATCAGCCGCGCCATCTCCCAGCTCGTGCTGATCGGCCCCGAGGCACTGGCGGCGCGGGTCGGGTTGAACCGCTGATGCGGAAGATCGGGTGGACCTAGGCGCGACGACGACGGTGACGAGGGCCCGCTGGAGACGACGAGGGGTCGGCAGCTGCGATAGACGAGGTTACGACAGCCTCGATTCCCGTTCGGCGCCTTGAGGTCGTCGCCGCCGAGCCCATGGCGGAGTCTGGCTCTTCGACTTCGACGTCAGATGCCAGCCTCGGCAGGCCGCGCACAGGTACACGCCGGTGGGAGCCTTCCCGAGGCGACGTTCCATTTCTCGCTGGACTGCACGGAGCGCGCTCGTGGCGGCCCAATGCGTCGGGTAGAGACGCTTGGCGCAATTGGTCATCAGGACCTACTCCAGGGCTGTGGGGGGCAGGTGGCACACATCCACCTCCACACCTCGACCAGAACCACACAGCCCTGGTCCGGAGCGCACCTCGAAGGCGCCTTGGCCCATCATCGTAGTGAACGACTCGCAGCGGGTGGTGGCGTGCTTGGGAACTCGTGTGTCAACGACGGCGCACTTTTGACCCCCTGGCGACGGTTCACTTTTGACCCCCTTGCTCGGGGTCGGGGTCACGTTGGGTCGTCGGTGGGCACCCTCCCGAGGTCGCGGTCTTTGA
>JBKJIL010000100.1:0-17929 GCA_046598435.1 Acidimicrobiales bacterium | reverse complement strand
GGCGGCGACCACGATCCCGGTCGTGAGGCGGTTGGCCAGCTTCTCGATCCCCCGCATGAGCTCGGCTTCGTCGATGCCTTGGACGTTCAGCGTGAGCTCGCCCTCCGCCAGCGCGTCCATGACCTTGTTGACTCGGCCGGGGAGCCGCTGGGCGAACTCCTTGGCATCCATGGCGGCGTGCAGGATGCTCGCCGGGGAGGCGCTGGCCAGGAGCTTCTGCCGCAGGATCTCGGCCACGTGCTCCCGGATGGCGCCATTCGGGTCGAACGACGGGTCGAGCACGCGGGCCACCTGGTCGAGGTTGAGCAGCGCCTTGCCGATCATGGTCATCTCGACGGGGGGACGCAGCCCGCAGGCCACCGCGGCGCGCGCCAGCTGGCCCACCACGACGCCGGCGTCGAGCTGGCCGACGGTCACGCCCTGGTGCCCCGCCACGAGCTGGGTGATCTGGCGGCGGTATCGGGGGACGTCGACATCGGGGGTTCGCTCGCACATGTCGAGCAGCACCTCGGCCACCTCCCCGCCCCGACCTTCGCTCACCGACGCCAGGAGGCGCAGCAGCTGGTCCTGCAGCTCGGGAGCGACGCGCACCACCATGCCGAGATCGATCAACGCCAACGACCCGGCGTCGGTGACCAGCACGTTGCCGGGGTGCGGATCGGCATGGACGAAGCCATCCACCAGGATCTGGTCGAGGTAGGCGCGGAACAGCTGCTCGGCGAGGGGTCGCCCGTCGAGCTCCATCTGAGCCAACGGACCCAGGCTCCCGACGTTGCGGCCCTCGATGAGGTCCATCGTGAGCACTGCGGACGTCGTGTAGTCGTCGATGGGGAGCGGCACGACGATCAGGTCGTGCTGGGCCACGTTGCGAGCCAGGGTCCGCAGGTTGTCGGCTTCCCTGCGGTAGTCCAGCTCCGCCAGCAGGGACCGCCGGAACTCCCCTGCCATGGCGGCGAAGCGCAGTCGATCGCCGGTGCGGGTGTGCTCGTCGACGAACGCAGCCAGCTCCTCGATCACCTCCATGTCCTCGATGATCTGCGGTTGGACGCCCGGCCGCTGCACCTTGACCGCCACCGGGCGGCCGTCGCGGAGCACCGCTCGGTGCACCTGGCCGAGGGACGCGCAGGCCAGGGGTTCGTGATCGAACGAGCGGAAGGCGTTCGAGAGCCGCGCCCCGAGCTCTCGTTCCACGATGGCCTCCACCTCGGCGAACCCGAAGGGCGCCACCTTGTCCTGGAGGCGGGCGAGGGCGTCGAGGTAGACCGGCGGGAGCAGATCGGCCCGGGTGGAGAGCAGCTGCCCAAGCTTCACGAAGGTCGGGCCCATCGCCTCCAGGTCGTCGACCAGCTGTTCGGCGTCGGCCAGCGACGCCGTGGACTCGTCCTCAACGTCCAGGGTGAGGCCGTCGGCGTCGGGCAAGGCCAGCGCATCGCCGCGGTGCTTGAGCAGCAGGGCGCCGAGGCGCGCGTAGCGACCGAGGTGCTTGGGGCGCAGGGTCGAGCTCACCGGAGCACCCACCGGCGCGAGGAGACGGGTTGCATCTGCCAGTCATGCCCAAGGGCGCCGAACCCCATCCAATGGCGATCCCCCGGCCCGCACTAGGTTTGCCCGGCATGGTCCAGCCGCCCAACCTCGAGATCACCCAGGTCGCCGAGGCGTTGGTGGTGCGCGGCGAGCTCGACGCCTACTCGGCTCCGCTCTTGGCCGATCGTCTCGCCATCTCCGCGGCGGAGGGGGACGCCGTGCGGCTCGACCTGTCGGGCATCGACTTCATCGATTCGAGCGGGCTGCGCGCGCTGGTGGATGGCCACCAGCAGTCCGAGGCAGCCGGCCGTCGGCTGGTGCTCTCTCGGCCGAGCCCGGTGGTGACGCGACTCTTGGAGATCAGCGGACTCACCGAGCACCTCCACGTGGAGCCCTAGGCGCTGCGACCGTCCGGGCTGGCGCTCAGGTCGTAGCGTCAGCACGCGATGCCCGCCAACGCCCCCTTCCCGTTCCTCGACTGGCCCGGACCGATCGCCTTCGCCCACCGGGGCGGGGCCAGCGAGGCGCCCGAGAACACCATGCCGGCCTTCGAGCACGCCGTTGGGCTCGGGTACCGCTACGTCGAGACGGACGTGCACGTCACCGCCGATGGCGAGCTGCTGGCCTTCCACGACGATCGCCTCGACCGTGTGACCGACCGCGCCGGCCTGCTGGCCGAGCTGCCGTGGTCGACCGTGCGCCAGGCCCGCGTCGATGGCCGCGAGCCGATCCCCCGATTCGAGGACCTGTTGGGGACCTGGCCGGAGCTCCGGGTCAACGTCGACCCCAAGCACGACGCGGCCGTCGAACCCCTGGCCGAGGCTCTGCTGCGCACCGGAGCCGTCGACCGCGTGTGCGTGGGTGCCTTCAGCGACAAGCGCCTGGCCCGTCTCCAGCACCTCGTGGGAGGCGCCCTGTGCACCTCGATGGGCCCTCGCCAGGTCGCCCGGCTGGTGGCCGCCTCGCGGGGCATGCCCGGGGGCGCCAACCTCCACGCGCCCTGTGCACAGGTGCCGACCGCCCAAGGGAAGATCCCCTTGGTCACGGAGCGGTTCGTGGGCACCGCGCACCGCCGCGGCGTGCAGGTCCACGTGTGGACCATCGACGATCCCGCCGAGATGGCGAGGCTGCTCTCGCTCGGCGTGGACGGCATCATGACCGACCGCCCGCTGGTGCTGAAGGCCCTCCTCCAGGAGCGCGGCGCGTGGCACGAGTGATCGGCCGCTGATGGAGCTGCCCCTCACCCCACTCGACTTCCTGGCTCGTGCCCGGCGCCTCTTCGCTGACCGCGCCGGCGTGATCGATGGCGACCACCACTGGACCTACGGTGAGCTCGCGGCCCGGTGCGACCGCTTGGCCAGCTTCTTGCAAGCCGATCTCGGGGTGCGTCCGGGCGATGTCGTGGCCTGGTTGTGCGGCAACACCCACGAGCTCCTCGAGGCGTACTACGGCGTGCTCCTCGCCGGCGGGGTGCTGCTGCCGCTCAACATCCGCCTGGCTCCTGCGGAGCTGCGGACCATCCTCGACGACAGCGGTGCGGTGGTGCTGTTCCGCCACCCCGACCAGGTCGAGGTGGCCCACCCGGTCCCCACCCTCGTGCTGGGCCCCGCGCTGGAGGCCCGTCTGGAGGCGCGGGCCGGTGCGCCGCTCGCGCCGCTCGACATCGATGAGCGATCGCCGGCCGAGCTCTTCTACACGTCGGGCTCCACCGGCTCCCCCAAGGGAGCGCTCCTCAGCCATCGAGGCCTGTACCTGCACGCGGTGCACAGCGCCCTCACCATGGGGCTCAGCGGGGAGGACGTCGTGCTCCACACGATCCCGCTGTTCCACGTCAACGGCTGGGGCACCCCGCACTACGTCACCGGCCTCGGTGGCGTGCACGTCATGCTCCCCCGCTTCGACGCTGGCGAGGTGCTCCGGCTCATCGAGGCCCACGGCGTCACCCGGCTCTTCCTGGTGCCGGCCATGGCGCGGCTCGTGCTCGACCACCCCGCCCTCGCCACCTGCGACCTCTCGAGCGTGGTGCAGATCTCGGTGGGGGGCGCGGCCGCCGGCCCGGCCCTGCTCGCCGAGCTCGAGGCGGCCTTCGGCTGTCCCTGCATCTGCGGCTACGGGATGACCGAGTCAGGACCCACGCTCACCCGCAGCCTGCCCAAGCCCGGCACGCCGTCCAACCCTGGGCAGCGCGCCACGACGGGTCTGCCCATCCTGGGGGTGGACGTGCGGGTGCTCGGCCCTCACGACGTCGAGGTCGCCTGGGACGGGCAGAGCGTGGGTGAGGTGTGCGCCCGCTCGAACCACATCATGATCGGGTACCTCCACCAGCCGGCCGCCACGGACGAGGTGCTGCGCGGCGGGTGGCTGCGCACCGGAGACCTCGCCGTCGTCGACCCGGCGGGCTACCTCAGCATCGTGGACCGGGCCAAGGACCTCATCGTCTCCGGCGGCGAGAACGTGGCGTCGGTGGAGGTCGAGCTCGCGCTCGCAGCCCACCCGGCCGTGCGCGAGGTGGCCGTCATCGGTGTGCCTGATCCGCGGTGGGGTGAGGTTCCGCGAGCCTTCGTCTCGTTGGCCGATGGCGCACAGGTGGAGGCCGAGGAGCTGATCACCTGGCTGCGCGAGCGGTTGGCGGGGTTCAAGGTCCCCAAGTCCGTCGTGGTCCTCGCCGAGCTGCCCAAGGGCGGCACCGGGAAGATCCAGAAGCCCGCCCTGCGGGCCTGGTCGCCCGAGGCGGACCTGCCATCCTGAGCAACGCTGGTGGCCCGCGGGGCCGGGCGCTCAGACCTCGGTGAGGGCCGCCGCCAGCACGTCGAGGCCGTGATCGAGGTCGGTCTCGGTGATGGTGAGCGGCGGGATGAGGCGCAGCACGTTGCCCTCCGGCCCGCACGTGAGCACGAGCACCCCAGCGGCCAGGCAGCGGGCCTGCACGACCTCGGCAGTGGCCTTGTCCGTGAGCTCCACGCCGATCATGGCGCCGATGCCCCGGACCTCCACCACCGAAGGGGCGGACACCGCCCGTAGACGCGCCATCGTCCGCGCCCCGATCCGCACCGCTCGTTCGTAAAGGTTCTCGCTCTCCAGCACGGCCACGGTGGCCACCGCCGCCGCGCACGACACGGGGTTGCCGCCGAAGGTGGAGCCGTGGGCGCCGTTGGGCCACCGCGCCATGAGCTCGGCGCCCGCCATGATCCCCGCGAGCGGCAGGCCCGACGCGACGCCCTTGGCGAAGAGGATCACGTCGGGGGACACGCCGAACGTCTCGGCCGCGAACGGGTGCCCGGTGCGCCCGAACCCGCACTGCACCTCGTCGAAGACCAGCAGCATCCCGTGCTGATCGCACCGCTCCCGCAGCCCACGCAGCCAGGCCACCGGAGGGACGACGTAGCCGCCCTCCCCCAGCACGGGCTCGACGACCATCACGCCGATGGCGTCGTGCGCCGCCTCGCGAGCCAGGAGCAGATCGAGCTCGTCCAGCGCGGCCGCCGTGGCCGCCTCGTCGGTGGCGTGGTCGCTGGTGACGCCGCTCACGCAGTAGGGCGCGATGTGCACGCCCGCCAGGAGGGGCGCATACCCGTCCTGATACGACGCCTTGGCCGTGGTGAGGGTGGTGGCGGCCATGGTGCGGCCGTGGAACCCTCGCCGGAAGGCGACGATGCCGGGCTTGGCGGTGGCGCGCCGGGCCAGCTTCAGCACCCCGTCCACGGCCTCGGCCCCGCTGTTGCACAGGAACACCTGCGGATCAGTGAGGAACGGTGCCAGCCCCGCGATGGCCTCGGCAGCCTCGATGTAGGGCTGGTGCTTGAGCACGACAGAGGTGTGCAGGAGACGGTCGACCTGGGCATGGATGGCGGCCACCACCCGGGGGTGGCGATGCCCGGTGTTGGTGACGGCGATCCCCGAGCCGAGGTCGAGGTAGCGGTGTCCGTCGACGTCCCACACCCAGGATCCCTCGGCGTGATCGGCGACGACGTCGAAGTACGAGGGCAGCACCGGGGCCACCACCGCGTCGTAGCGCTGGAGCCAGGCCTCGGTGGTCGTGCCGGTCATTGCGGTCATGCGTCGCTCCGGTTGTCGATCTGCGCCCGTTGCAGGCGGCCCGAATAGTCGATGTAGACGGTCTTGACCTGACTGAACTGCTCGATCCCCCGCGTGCCGGCCTCTCGGAACCCGTTGCCGGTGTGCTTCGTGCCACCGAACGGCAACGGGATCTCGGCGCCGATGGTGGGCGCGTTGACGTAGGTGATCCCGGTGTCGATGGCGGCCACGGCACGGAGGGCGGCGTTGATGTCTCGGGTGTACACGGCCGCCGAGAGGCCGTAGTCGACTCCGTTGACCACCTCCACCGCGTCGTCGAGATCGTCCACCTCGATCACCGACAGGACCGGTCCGAAGACCTCCTCCCGGGCGACTCGGTGGTGGCGCTCCACACCCGTGAGGATGGTGGGCTCCACGAAGGTGCCCCCGACGCAGCCAGGGAGGTCGCTGCGCAGCGCGCCCCCGGTGACGGCCTTGGCACCCTCGGCGAGGGCGGCCCCCACCATCTCGAGGATGCGGGAGCCCGAGCGGGCGTCGATGACGGGGCCGACATCGGTGGTCGGCTCCAGCGGATCGCCGAGACGGAGGCCGGCCGCCCGTTCGGTGAGGCCGTCGATCACCGCTGCCGCGATGCCGCGCTGCACGACGAGACGTGAGGTGGAGGTGCAGCGCTGCCCGGCGGAGCCGAAGGCGCCGAACAGGGCACCGTCGAGCACCAGCTCGAGGTCGGCATCGTCGAGCACGACCATGGCGTTCTTGCCCCCCAGCTCGAGGCTCACCACCTTCGGGCCCACGGCCATAGCGGCGGCGGCCACCTTGCGACCGGTGGGCACCGATCCGGTGAACGACACCGCACCCACCCCAGGGTGCACGGCCAGGGCGGCGGCCGGCTCGGCGCCGCCGTGCACGACCTGCAGGAGCTCGGCGGGGATGCCGGCCTCGATGCAGGCCTCCACGAAGGCGACCCCACACGCCGGGGCCAGCTCCGACGGTTTGATCACCACGGCGTTGCCGGCCAAGAGAGCGGGGAAGATCTTCCACGAGGGAATGGCCACCGGGAAGTTCCACGGCGTGATCATCCCCACCACGCCGATGGGGATGCGCGTGGTCCAGGCCAGCTTGTCGTGCAGCTCCGAGGGCACCACCTCGCCCATCGACGAGCGGCCCTGGCCGGCCACGAACGCGGCCATGTCGATCGCCTCCTGCACCTCGCCACCCGCCTCGATGCGGATCTTGCCCGCCTCTCGACTGATCAGGTCGGCCAGCTCGGCCTTGCGGGCCGTGAGCACCGCGCCCACTGCGGCCACGGCCTCCGCTCGCTCCGGCACCGGACGCCGGGCCCATGCTCGCTGGGCGGCCGCCGCGGCTGCCACGGCCGCGTCGACATCGGCCGCCGTGTGCGACGGCAGCTCGAGGACGACCTCGCCCGGGCGGGCCGGATTGGTCGAGGTGAAGGTGGGCATCGGCTCTGCTCCCCTGTGAGTCCGGTGTGCAACATCTGTTGCAGATCGCGCATCCAACGTACCATCCGTTGCATGTCTGACCTGATCCAGCGCATCGAGGCCCACGCTCAGCTGCTACCCCCCGCCGAGCGTCGCGTGGCCGAGGTCGTGGTGGCCGACCCAGGGGTGGCCGCCTTCAGCACCGTCGCCGAGCTGGGGCGGGGCGCCGGCACGAGCGGCGCGACCGTGGTCCGGCTGGCCGAGCGACTCGGGTACTCGGGATGGGTGGCCCTGCAGGCGGAAGCCCGCGGCGCCCTCGACCGCCAGCTCCGCCCGGCCACCGAGCGCATCCGGGAGCGTGCGCCCGGCGATGTGCTGGAGCGCACCGCGACACGGGAGGCCGACAACGTGCTGCGCACCCTCGCCGCCGTCGACCGCCAGGCCTTCGACCAAGCCGTCACCCACCTCGCCGACACCGCTCGGCGTGTGCACGTGCTGGCCGGCGACGCCGAGACCGGCATCGGCAGCTTCCTGGCCGACGGCCTCGACCTGCTGCGCGGCGACGTCCGTCGCGTCACCGGGTCACCGACTGCCGTGGCGCGCCACCTGGCCCACGCCGCGCGCGGCGACGTGGTGGTGGCCATCGACCTTCGCCGCTACGAGCGGTGGCTGCTCGACGCCGCAGCCCTCGCGGCGACAGCCGGCGTCGTCGTGGTCGCCATCACCGATTCGGTCCTGTCCCCCCTCGCCCAGCAGGCCTCGGTCACCTTCGTGGTGACCGCGGGGGGCGCGGGCCCCTTCGACAGCCACGTGGGCACCCTCGCCCTCGTCAACGCCCTCGTGTCAGGCGTGGCAAGGACCCGCCGCCGCCCTGCCGCACAGCGCCTCGACAGGGTGGAGGCGGCCTGGGCGACGACCGGCGCCCTGAGCGAGTCCTGACCCTGCCTCGTCGTTCTCGGGCGGTTTACCGGGCCCCTGGCCCGGCAAACCGCCCGAGAACGATCAGTCTCTGCGCGCCGGGCGGCTCAGGAGAACGCCGGAGGCCGCTTCTCGAAGAACGCCATCGTGGCCTCGACCTGGTTCGGTGACCCGATGAGCGAGCCCATCGTGACGCGCTCGTCGAGCAGCTGCTCGGCCAGCGGCCGAGTGCCCGAGAGGTTGAGCAACCGCTTGCCCTCCCGGAGCGCGTCCGGGCTCTTCGTGGCGAGGTCGGCCGCCAGCTCGAGAGCAGCGGCCCGCGGATCGTCGGCCAGCCGGGTGGCCAGGCCCAGGGCGACGGCCTCGGTGCCCGAGACCATGCGACCGGTGAAGGTCAGATCCTTGGCCACGTCGAGGCCGACGAGCTTGGGCAGCATCACGGTGCCCGTCATGTCGGGGATGAGCCCCCACTGCGACTCCAGCACCGACAGCTTGGCGTCGGGGGCCACGATCCGCAGGTCGGCACCCAGTGCGATCTGCAGGCCACCACCGAGCGCCGGCCCGTGGATGGCGGCGATGACCGGCACGTCGAGCTCCTGCCACACCCACGCCGACTGCTGGGCCAGGTGCGTGATCCGGCCGCCCGTGTCGGCGATCGAGCCGAGGGCCCGGCCGCTCTCGCCGGCGGGCGGCGCCGAGGCGTCGCCCGCCATGGCCTGGAAGCTGCTGAAGTCGAGCCCGGCACAGAAGCCCCGGCCTTCGCCCGAGAGCACCACGGCGCGGATCGAGCGGTCGCCCTTGAGAGCCTCCCCCGCCTCCACGATGGCCGTGAACATGGCTTGGTCGAGGGCGTTGAGCTTGTCGGGGCGGTTGAGGCGGATGTCGGCGACGCCGTCGTGGACGGTCAGGGAGATGCGGTCGGACATGCCCTCAGCATGGCAGGGGTTCACAGGCCCGGCGCCACAGGGCAGACTTGTCGCCCCATCTCATCGGGGCGCACTGCGCCCGCCCACCACCAGCACCATGCGACCCACCCGATCCTCTCGCCTGCGCCGACGAGCGCTCCTGGTCCTCGCCGCGGCCGCCGTCGCGTCGGGGACGCTGGCGCCGACCGCGACCGGCGCCCCACGACCGGAAGGCCCGGCCGTCGATGCGACGGCCCCCGCCGCGCCCCCGGTGGCCCTCGCGCCGCCATCGCCGAGCTTGCCGGGTCTGCCGCCCGTGTCGCTGGCGCTGGCTGCCGTCCCCGTCGACAGCGCCGGCTTCCGGCGGGCCGCCTCCGCCTACCGAGCGGCGGCCGACACGTTCGCACAGCGCCAGGCCCGTCGGGTCGCCATCGACACCACGCTGAGCGAGCTGCAAGGTCAGCAAGCGAGCGTCGAAGCCGAGCTGACCGCGGCCCGAGCGCGGCGGGCCAGCGTGACATCACGCCTCGACGACCTCACCGGCGCCATCGCCGACCTCGGTGTCGCCCTCTACCTGTCAGGCGGCGGGGCCGCCCGTCTCGACGCCGCCCTCACCGACGAGGACCCCAGCGTCAACGCAGCCGACCGGCGCCAGGTGTTCGGTGACGCCTCGCTCGACGTGCTGCTCGCCGAGCGGGCCACCTACCGGGCACGGCTCGACGAGGTGGAGATCCGCGTGGCAGAGGCGACCTCGCTCCTGAAGGAGATCCGCTCCCGACGCGAGGAGCTGCGGGCTGACCGACCGGACGCAGCGGCCGCCGAGGTGCACGCCGCCCCCGCCGTGGCCACGCATCGGGTCGACTACGAGCACGCTCGCGTCGTGGCCACCGTGACCGGCGTGGAGTTCCCGTTGGTGGCCCTCGACGCCTACTACCGAGCGGCGCGGTCGAGCGCCGAGGAGGACCCCACCTGTGGCGTCCGGTGGTGGGCCATCGCCGGCATCTCCCGGATCGAGGGGCGCCACGGCACCTACGGCGGGGCGACGATCGACGAGCGCGGCGACGCCTCCAAGAAGATCATCGGCATCCAGCTCAACGGCACCAACAACACCCAGGTCGTGCCCGACTCCGACGGCGGTGCCCTCGACGGCGACCCGGCCTACGACCGCGCCGTCGGGCCCATGCAGTTCATCCCGCAGACCTGGCAGCGCTTCGCGGCGGACGGCAACCACGACCTCGTGGCCACGCCGTTCAACCTCTACGACGCCACGCTGGCCAGTGCCCGCTACCTGTGCCGGGCCAGCCGCGGGCTGGGCGACGACCCCGGCTTGCGGGCGGCCTACTTCTCGTACAACCACTCGGTCGACTACGTCGAGCAGGTGCTGTCCTTCGCACGGCTCTACGAGCGCGTCCTCGACGTCCCCGCGCCCCCCGATTGACCTCACGCACGGCTGAGTCAGGCAGTTCGCGGCCTTCCTCCGATATCTCCTGACAGACGGTCAGGAATTCTCGGACGGTTGTTGACATTGTGACAACAGCGCTCCTACGGTCCCCATGACCGGTGTGACCGGCGTCACCGGACAAGGCAGCCGCCCGGCCGCCTCCCAACGCCCACGCCGAAACGGGGGACATCGTGAAGGACAAGCACGCCCAACGGCCCAGGCACCGCATCGTTGCGGTCGCCCTCGGCCTCGCCCTGGTGGCAGCAGCCTGCGGCGGCAGCGACAGCACGGCCAGCGACGGTGGCGACGGCGGCACCGATCAGACCACGACCACGGCGGCCCCCACCGGTACCCCTGTGAAGGGGGGCGAGCTCGTGTTCGGCACGGAGTCCGACGTCGCCACCCTCGACGTGGGTGCCGCCGCCCAGCCGGCGGACAAGGTCATCACGTTGGGCCTGTACGACCCGCTCACCACCTACGTCGACGGCAAGGTCGTCCCCTACCTGGCCGAGTCGCTCGAGTCCGCGGGCGACGACCTCGCCACGTGGACCATGACGCTGCGCGACGGCGTGGTCTTCCACGACGACACGCCCCTCAACGCCGACGCCGTCGTGAAGCACTTCCTGCGCCTGCAGGATCCCGTCACGGCCTGCCCGTGCCTCGACACGGTGAAGATCATCGCCTCGATGGACATGCCCGACGGGCCCGAGGGCCTCACGGTGGTGTTCAAGCTCACCACCCCGAGCGTGGCCTTCCCCGACACGCTGGCCGGTTCCTCCGGCTACATCGAGTCGCCCGCTGCCGTCGCCGAGTTCGGCGCCGAGTACAAGAACCATCCCGTCGGCACCGGTCCGTTCACGCTGGCCGAGTACGTGCCCGGCGACCGCGTGGTGCTGGCCGCCTTCCCGAAGTACTGGCAGAAGGATGACAACGGCATCCAGCTCCCCTACCTCGACAAGCTGACCATCAAGCCGATCCCCGACGCCGGTCAGCGCCTCACCGCCCTCGAGACCGGGGACATCGACATCTTCCAGACGGCCAACTCGAGCGACATCAAGCAGGCCGAGGACAAGGGCTTCACGGCCCAGAAGATCAGCGGGTCGAGCTCCACGATCATCCTGCTCAACAACGCCAAGCCGCCCTTCGACGACGTGCGGGCCCGCCAGGCCCTCGCCTACGCCATCAACAAGGACGCCATCAACGAGCGGACCTACGACGGCGTGCGGGTGCCGAGCTACTCGGGCTTCGCTCTCGACTCGGCGTACTACGACGACAAGGCCGGCACGCCCCAGTACGACCCCGAGAAGGCGAAGGCGCTCGTCGAGGAGCTGGGCGGGCTGGAGTTCAGCATCGTCTGCATCCCCACCCCCGAGGCCGATGCCCTCTTCCAGCTCGTCAAGCAGATGGGCGAGCAGGTCGGCATGAAGATCACCCTCGAGAGCCAGGAGCAGGGCGCCTTCGTGAACCGCATGTTCTCGAAGGCGGGCGACTACACGGCCGCCTGCTTCCGCAGCAACCACTTCGTCGAGCCCGACGCCATCCGTCCCGGCCTCACCACCGACGACGCCGGCAACCTCGTCTTCTACTCGAACCCCGACGTGGACAAGGCCCTCGACGAGGCTCGCCAGACGGCCGACTTCGACACCCGCAAGGCGGCCTACGACAAGGTGCAGGAGATCACCGGTGAAGAGGTGCCCCTGATCACCACCCTGTACGACCTGTTCGGCAACATCTACGACGCCGACAAGGTCGGTCCGCCGCCTCCCGGCGAGGCCAACTCGCTGGGTGCCATCAAGCCCGGCTTCCTCTACGCCGCCGGCGGCTGACGGTCCGCCGTCACCGACACCACACCCTGACCTGAGGGCCGAGGACCACCCATGGGCGTTGCCAAGAACGTCATCACCAAGCTGCTGCGGCTGATCGTGGTGGTGCTGATCGTCAGCTTTCTGACCTTCAGCCTCACCAAGCTGCTGCCGGGCGACCCGGTGAACGTGATCCTCGGCCCACAGGCCTCCAACCAGGAGGTGCGGGCCGCGGTCGAGAAGGACCTCGGCCTCGACAAGCCGTTCCTCAGTCAGTACGTGAGCTACGTGAGCGGGGCGGCCCAGGGTGACCTGGGTCGCTCCTACAGCAGCAAGTTCGAGACCACCACGCTGCTGAAGCAGAAGCTCCCGGCCACCATCGAGCTGATGCTCCTGGCGCAGCTCGTCGCCCTCGTCATCTCGCTGCCGTTGGCCATGTACAGCGCGTACCGAGCCAACACCCGCGCCGACAAGGCCATCACCACCACGGCCTTCGGTCTCATCTCGTTCCCCAACTACGCGCTGGCGGTGGTGCTGGTGTGGCTCTTCTCGGTGCAGCTGGGCTGGTTCCCGGCCATCGGCTACAAACCGATCTCCGAGGGGCTGGGCGAGAACCTCAGGTCCATCGCCCTGCCGGTCAGCGCCCTGGTGGCCGGCCTCACCGCCGTCTACACCCGGCTCCTTCGCAGCGACCTGATCGCCACGCTGCAGGAGGACTTCGTGCTCATGGCCCGCAGCAAGGGCCTCCCCACCTGGCACATCCTGGTGCGCCACGCCCTGCGGCCGTCCTCGTTCTCGCTGCTCACCGTCTTCGCCATCAACTTCGGCACCCTCATCGGCGGGTCTGTGATCGTCGAGCAGTTCTTCGTGATCCCGGGAGTGGGGAGCTTGGCCATCGAATCCATCCTGAAGCGCGACTACCTCGTCGTGCAGGGGGTGGTGCTGTTGATCGCCACCGCCTTCGTCTTCGTCAACTTCGCCGTGGACATCTTGTACTCCGTCCTTGATCCTCGAGTCCGGAGGTCTGCCGCCTGATGAGCGACGTCATCACCACCGCCAGCGCGGCGGCCGCCGACACCACCGACGCCAGCGACGGCTCCTCGCCGAAGCGCAAGCGGGGCGGGGTGCTCGGCCTCGGGGGCTGGCTCAGCGCCAGCTGGCTCGTCCTCGTCACGGCGGCTGCCCTCCTGGCCCCGTGGCTGCCCCTCGACGATCCGAAGATCACCGACTTCGCCGTGCCCAACAACTCTCCCATCGGCCAGGCCGGTCACCTCCTCGGCACCGAGCAGAACGGGTTCGACATCTTCTCCCGGCTCATCTGGGGAGGCCGCGTGTCGCTCGTCGTCGCCGTCGGGGTGCTGGCCATCGGGATGGTCGTGGGCGGCACCATCGGGCTGCTGGCCGGGTTCCTCAGGGGCCGGGTCGAGCTGGTCCTCATGGCCATCGTCGACATCTTCCTGGCCTTCCCCGCCCTCATCTTGCTGATCGCCATCGTCGCCTTCCTCGGCGCCGACCTGAAGAACGTGGTGCTGGGCATCTCGCTCGTGTCGATCCCCGCCTTCGCCCGCATCGCCCGAGCCACCACGCTCACCTTCTCCCAGCGTGAGTTCGTGCTGGCCGCCCGCGCCGCGGGTGCCACCAAGGCCCGCATCCTCGTGCGGGAGATCCTCCCCAACGTGATCCTCCCCCTCCTCGCCTTCGGCCTCCTCGTGGTCGGCATCGCCATCGTGGCCGAGGGCAGCCTCGCCTTCCTGGGGCTCACCTCCCAGGAGACGATCAGCTGGGGCGGGATGATCAACGGCGGCAAGCGTCCGCTCCAGCAGGAGAACATCGCTCACACAGCCATGATCCCCGCCCTCGTCATGTTCCTCACGGTCCTGGCGGTCAACTTCCTCGGCGACCGCTTCCGGGCCGCCTTCGACGTGAAGGATGCAGCCCTGTGAGCCCCGAGCGACCCGCGCGCGGCGCCCGCCGCATCCTCTCCCCGCCGCCCGAGGCGGGACCCCTCCTCCAGGTCGAGGACTTCCGCACCCACTTCCACACTGCCGGCGGGGTGGTGAAGGCCGTCGACGGTGTGTCGCTCACGCTCGAGCGGGGCAAGACGCTCGGCATCGTCGGCGAGTCGGGTTCGGGCAAGACCGTGCTCTCGCGCTCGATCATGGGTCTGCTGACCGCTCGCAACGTGGTGCGCTCCGGGTCGGCCCGATACCACGGCCAGGAGCTGGTGGGCGCCTCGCCGAGCCAGCTGCGGTCGCTGTGGGGCACCGAGATGGCCATGGTGTTCCAGGACCCGATGACCTCGCTCAACCCGGTCATGAAGATCGGCCGACAGCTCACTGAGGGCCTCCGCTACCACCTCGAGGTGCCCAAGGACGAGGCGCGGGCCCAAGCGCTGCAGCTGCTCGAGTCGGTGGGCATCCCCGACCCGAAGCGTCGGCTCGAGCAGTACCCCCACGAGCTCTCCGGTGGGATGCGCCAACGGGTCACCATCGCCATCGCACTGGCCTGCGGCCCCAAGCTGCTCTTCGCCGACGAGCCCACCACCGCCCTCGATGTGACGGTGCAGGCCCAGATCCTCAACCTGCTCAACCAGCAGCAGCGCGAGCGCCACATGGCCATGGTGCTGGTTACCCACGATCTCGGCGTGGTGGCCGGTCGGGCCGATGAGATCGCCGTGATGTACGCCGGCCAGGTGGTGGAGCGCGCGCCCACGCGGTCGCTGTTCGCCAACGTGCGCATGCCGTACACGGAGGCCTTGCTCAAGTCGATCCCCAAGCTCGAGCAGCCCAGCCACACGCGCCTGCAGATCATCGGCGGTCGTCCGCCCGACCTCATCAACCCGCCTCACGGCTGCCGGTTCGCGCCACGCTGCCCGTACGCCCAACCCAAGTGCCACAGCGAGCAGCCACCGCTCGTGGAGGCCGAGACGCCCGGCCACGAGTACCGGTGCTGGTTCCCGGTGGGCACCGATGCCGGGCGCGAGGCGCTGGCCCGCAACCTCGCCCACCACGTTCCCGCCGCCGAGATGGCCGCCACGGGCGACCTGCACGGCGACGTGCTGGTGGAAGCGGCCGTCCTCGACGCCGGGGGTGCTGTCTGATGGCCGGCACCGGCACCGCGCATCTCCGCCAGGACGGCGACATCCTGCTGCGCATCGAGGACCTCGTCGTCGAGTTCAAGACGGCTGGCGGCAAGGTCCATGCCGTCTCGGGGATCAGCCTCGACGTGCGGGAAGGCGAGACCCTCGGTCTCGTCGGCGAGTCCGGCTGCGGCAAGTCCACGACCGGACGAGCCATCATGCAGCTCCCGTCTCCCACCTCTGGTCGTGTCCTCTTCGAGGGCGCCGATCTCGCCGCCCTCGGTGGCCAGGAGCTGCGGGAGGTGCGCACCCGCCTGCAGTTCATCTTCCAGGACCCGATCTCGTCGCTGAACCCGCGCCGAAAGGTGAAGGACATCGTCGCCGAGCCGCTGCGCATCTGGAAGCGAGGCACGGAGGAGGAGCGCAAGGCCCGAGTGGCCGAGGTGCTCGACGCTGTGGGGCTCGACCCGACGGTGGCGGCCGAGAAGCGTCCCCATCAGTTCTCCGGCGGGCAGTGCCAGCGCATCTCCATCGCCCGGGCGCTCGTGCTCGAACCGAAGCTGGTGATCTGCGATGAGCCGGTCTCCGCTCTTGACGTGTCGGTGCAAGCCCAGATCCTCAACCTGCTCGAGGACATGAAGGCGCGCTACGGCCTCACGCTCATCTTCATCGCCCACGACCTGGCCGTCGTGAAGAACATCAGCGACCGGGTGGCGGTCATGTACCTGGGCAAGATCTGCGAGGTCGGCAGCCCCGATGACCTCTACGCCACCCCGGCCCACCCCTACACCGCCGCCCTGCTCCGATCGATCCCGGTACCAGATCCGACGGTGTCGCCGGTCCACACCGGCCTCCTCACCGGCGACCTGCCCTCACCGATCGACCCGCCGAGCGGCTGCCGGTTCCGCACTCGATGCCCCAGTGCCCAAGAGCGCTGCAGCATCGAGGAGCCGCAGGTCCGGGCCATCGGGAGCGACCACTACGTGGCCTGTCACTTCCCGATCCTCGGGCCGTCCTCAGCGGCTGAGGACGTCGCGGTTGCCGTCGCCGCCCGTCCTGACTGACCGTCCATCCACCACCGACCGGGCTCGAAGGGGGACCAGTGAGCCGCCGTCCGGACAAGGACACCAAGCCTCATCTGCGGCTCGACCCCGTGACGCGACGCGCCCTGCTCGTGCAGGCGGCCTCCCACGTCTTCATGCACCGCGACCCCAGCGAGGTGAGCTTCGAGGAGGTGGCGGAGGCGGCCGGGGTGTCGCGCTCGCTGGTGTACGCCTACTTCGGTGACCGGGGCGGTCTCATCGCGGCCGTCTACCTGCACAACCTCGAGCAGCTCGACAAGGATCTGGGCCGGGCCCTCGACGACCGCCTGCCTGACGAGGTGCGGCTGCGTCGCATCATCCGGCGCTACCTCGTCTTCGCCCGCGACAACCAGGCGGCCTGGAACCTCATGTCGGCCGCTGGTGCCCTGCAGCACCCAGCGGTGCAGGGCGCCCGGCGGGCCCGCATCGAGCGCATCGCGGGCGCCTGGGCCGACCAGCCGAGCGCTCGACTGGTCGCGCGCGGTGTCGTCGGCCTGCTCGAGGCGGGCGCCCAAGACTGGGTCGACTACCGAGACTGCGGTCTCGAGCGAGCCACCAACGTGCTCCTCGCGGTGCTCTGGCAGGGCCTGGCCGGCATCCGCGACCGAGGCGTCTTCGCCGCCAGCTGACCGTGCGCTCTGTGCGCTCGGAACGAGGTGCAGGCTGGTCAGATGCCGAGGTCGGCGGACTCCACCGCGGTCCGGGCGGCCGGGTCGCCGGAGAGCACCACCTGGGCGTGGGCGCGTCGACCCTGCAGGTAGAGCACCAGCTCGACGGGCTCACCCGCCAGCACCACCGTGGGGCCCTTGCCGACCGTGATGACCTCACCGTTGGGCCGCTCGAGACGCACCTGGGCACCCTGCACCTTGCGCAGCATCAGGCGCGCCGCGTGGCGCAGGAGCCGCCACAGCTCGTCCTGCAGGTCGGCCCGGTCGCTCCGTGGCGCCAAGCCGTTGGCCCGGCGCACGTCCTCGTGGTGGGTGACGTACTCGTTGAGGTTCAGGTAGGTGCGCAGCACCGGTACGGCGAACGGGCCCAGTGGGGGGCCGTTGCGGACCCGCTCGACGACCGCCGGATAGCCGCGGGCCATGGCCTTGGCCGTCGCCCGGTCGAGGAGGCCCTGGAAGCGATCGCCGAACACGATCCCGGGGCCCGAGCGGGGATCGCGCTCGCGCACCACGAGGTGGGCGGCGAGGTCGAGGGTGGCCCACCCCTCGCACAGCGTGGGGGCATCGGGGCCCAGCTCTTCGAACAGGTCGCACAGCTCACGCCGCTCACGGGCGTCCAGGGGTTCGGGCACGGCGGGTAGCGTAGGTCCCCATGGCTTCCGCTCCCCCCTTCGAGATCGACCCCACCGCGACCTTCGAGGTCACCATCGCCACCGACAGAGGCGACATCGTGATGCTCCTCGACGCCAACCTGGCGCCGACGACGGTGAACCACTTCGTGGTCCAGGCCCGCGCCGGCTTCTACGACGGCCTCACCTTCCACCGCGTGGTCCCCGGCTTCGTGATCCAGGGTGGCGACCCCGACGGCAGCGGCCGCGGCGGCCCGGGCTACAAGTTCGCCGACGAGACGGTGAAGGGGGCCTACACGCTGGGCGCCGTCGCCATGGCCAACGCCGGCCCCGACACCAACGGCTCGCAGTTCTTCATCTGCATCGACGACTGCCAGGACAAGCTCCAGCCGCTCTACAACCTC
>JBKJIL010000235.1:0-28868 GCA_046598435.1 Acidimicrobiales bacterium | reverse complement strand
GTGAGGCTCCCGGTCCGCAGGCATGCGGGGGGGTCGGTGCACGTGGGTGATGTGCGCCTTGGGGTTCACGGCCTGCGCGGTGGGGTCGAAGGTGGCGTCCTCGATCGTGTGGCACATGCCGGTGATGGCCCGCTCGCCCCACGGCTCCACGTCCATGAGCGCGCCACAGGAGCGCAGCTCGAAGAAGCCGTGGTGGTCGTCGACGATCTCGTAGCGCACGTCCATGTAGTGCTGCGGGAACCCGGGATCGAGCTGGAGCACCTTGAAGATGGCCTCCACGCCGTCGCCCTCGATGCCGAGCGCGGCGCGGAGTCGGTCGCCGTAGATCGGGCTGGCGCCCCGCCACTCCTCGATGGCCAGCTCCTCCACCACCTCCTGGCCGTACCTCATCCCGATGGCGGCGCACATGGAGCGGTCGAGCAGGTGGACGATCAGGGCGTACTCGCGCACGAGGCGCACGAGGGCGGCCTTGGAGAGGTCCTCGTAGCGGAAGTCGGGGTCGAAGGGACCGGAGTAGTCGGGCCGGTCGTGCAGGTCGTCGGCGTGGGGCTCGGGCATGGGGGCAGACTAGTGTCTGGACACCTGTCCGGCTAGCGCCTAGGGTCGCCGGCAGTGGCCACCACCTCTGCGACCGAGCCGGCGCGACGCGATCTCGGCGGCCGTCAGGCCGACCGAGTGGATGCCCTCGTCGCGGCCACCATCGCCGAGCTGCGCGCCAGCGGGTACGACGGCCTCACCGTGCGCAACGCGGCCCGTCGAGCCAACGTGGCCGCGGCGACCGCCTACAGCTACTTCGGCTCCAAGGACCACCTCGTGGCCGAGGTCTTCTGGCGCCGGCTGGCGGCCCTGCCGGCGCCGGTGGTCGACGGCCGTCGCGCCCCGCTCACGCGGGTGACGGCGGCTCTGCGGGAGCTGGCCCTGATGATCGCGGCGGAGCCCGAGCTGGCGGCCGCCTCCACCACCGCCATCCTGGCCCAGGACGCCGACGTCCAGCGCCTGCGCGACCGAATCGGCGCCGCCTTCAACGACCGGCTCGTGCAGGCGCTCGGCGCCGACGCCGACCCGGCCATCGTGCGCGCCCTCAACCTGGCCCTGGCCGGCGCCCTCCTCCAGGCCGGCATGGGGTACTTCAGCTACACGCAGCTGGCCGATCGCATGGACGAGGTCGCCGCGCTCCTGATGGGGGGCCGGCGATGAGCACCGCCGAGCTCACCTACAGCCCGTACGCCTACGAGACCCACGAGGACCCGTACCCCACCTACGGACGGCTGCGCGAGGAGGCGCCCGTCTACCGCAACGAGGCGGCCGGCTTCTGGGCGCTGTCCCGCCACGCCGACGTGGTGGAGGCCTTCCGCGACAACGTGCGCTTCTCGTCGTCGCACGGCGTGTCGCTCGATCCGGCCGCCTCCGGGCCGCACGCGCATCGCACGATGTCGTTCCTCGCCATGGACCCGCCGATGCACGGCCGCATGCGGGGGCTCGTGTCGCGCGGGTTCACGCCCCGGCGGGTGGCCGAGCTCGAACCGCGGATCCGTGAGCTCACCCGCCAGCACCTCGACGTAGCGCTGGCCAAGGGCACCTTCGACTTCATCGGCGACCTCGCCGGCAAGCTCCCGATGGACGTCATCTCCGAGCTCATCGGCGTGCCGGTGGCCGATCGCGACGAGGTGCGCCGGCTGTCCGACCTCCTGGTGCACCGTGAGGAGGGTGTCGACGACGTGCCGCCGGCCGGGGTCGAGGCCGCGTTCAGCCTGATCGCCTACTACGCCGACATGCTCGCCCAGCGGCGCGCCCGTCGCACCGACGACCTCACCTCGGCGCTCCTCGACGCCGAGCTCGACGGCGACCGCCTCACTGACGACGAGATCATGGGGTTCCTGTTCCTCATGGTGGTGGCCGGCAACGAGACCACCACCAAGCTGCTCGGCAACGCCTGGTACTGGGCGTGGCGCAACCCCGACGAGCGGGCCAAGCCCTTTGCGGACGCAGCGCGGATCCCCGCCTGGATCGAGGAGACGCTGCGCTTCGACACGTCCACCCAGATGCTCGCCCGCACCACCACGGCGCCCATCGAGCTGCACGGCACGCAGATCCCCGAGGGCGCTCGGGTGGTGCTGCTCGTCGGGTCTGCCAACCGTGACGAGCGCGTGTTCGCGGCCGCCGACCGCTACGACCTCGACCGGCCACCGACCGAGATGCAGCAGCTGGCCAGCTTCGGCTTCGGTCGCCACTTCTGCCTGGGCGCCTCGCTGGCCCGGCTCGAGGCCCGCGTCTGCCTCGAGGAGCTGGTCGCCCGTGTGGCCGACTACGACGTCGACTCGGCTGCCGCCCGTCGCGTCCACTCCGTCAACGTCCGCGGCTTCGCCTCCCTCCCCACCACGGTGGTGCCCCGGTGAGCCACCCCTCGCGTGATCGGGGGGCCGGGTGACGTTGCCCGGGCACCCCGAGCGCCGGGCCGCCGTCGTCACCGGAGCATCGTCGGGCTTCGGGCGGGCCATCGCCGAGCTCCTTGCCGTCCACGGCCATCCCGTCGTGCTGGGCGCCCGCCGGGCCGACCGTCTGGAGGAGCTGGCCGCCCACATCCGCGCCGACGGCGGTGAGGCGCTCGCCCTGCCCCTCGACCTCGCCGATCCCGCGTCGATCGACGCCTTCTCAGCGGATGCTGAGTCCCGGTTCGGTCCGATCGAGATCGTCGTGTCCAACGCCGGCGAAGTGATGCTGGGGTCGGCCATCGAGTTCGACCCCGACGCCTTCGTCGCCCAGATGCAGGTGAACCTGATGGGCGCCCAGCGTCTGCTGGCCGGCCTCGGACCGGCCCTGGTGGCGCGCCGGCGTGGCGACATCGTCTTCGTCACCTCTGATGTGCTGCGCCTGCCCCGCCCCCAGATGGCGGCCTACGTCGCATCGAAGCATGCTCTCGAGGGGCTGGCACGGGCCATGCAGATGGAGCTCGAGGGCACCGGTGTGCGGGTGGGCATCGTGCGCCCGGGGCCGGCCATGACCGAGCAGGGGAGCACCTGGGACATGGCCACGATCGCGCCGGTGCTGGCCGAGTGGACGACCTGGGGCCTCATGCGCCACGACGGCTACCTCCGGGCCAGCGACGTGGCGGCCGCCGTGCACGCAGTGGTGTCGATGCCGCGCGGTGCCCACCTCACGCTCGTCGAGATCGAGCCGGAGGCACCGGTGCGCGATCACGGGGCGGACGCATGACGACCACACGGCGCGAGCCGCCCCGGGTGTCGGGCGACGACGGGGGCACGGGCCACCTCGAGGAGCTGCGAGCCGACCCGATCGGGCTCATGCAGCGGGTGCGCGCCGAGTGCGGCGACGTCGGCACCTTCCGCCTGGCCGACCGCCACGTCGTGCTCCTCACCGGTCCGGAGGCCAACGAGGTGTTCTTCCGAGCGCCGGAGGAGGAGCTCGACCAGGCCGAGGCCTACCCGTTCATGACGCCCATCTTCGGCGAGGGCGTGGTGTTCGACGCCTCCCCCGAGGAGCGCCGCAAGGCTCTTCACAACCAGGCCCTGCGCGACAAGTTCATGCGTGGCCACGCTGAGACGATCGCCGCCGAGGTGGATCGCATGCTGGCCCGGGCCCCCGAGGGCGGCGACATCGACCTGCTCGACTGGTTCGCCGAGCTGACGATCTACACGTCGTCGGCCTGCCTCATCGGCGGGCACTTCAGGGAGCAGCTCGACAGCCGGTTCGCCCGGCTCTACCACGACCTCGAGCAGGGGACCGACGCCATCGCCTTCGTCGACCCGTACGCCGACATCCCGAGCTTCCGCACGCGCGACGCGGCCCGTCGGGGTCTGGTGGAGCTGGTCGAGGCCATCATGGCCTCCCGCATCGACGCCGCGCCGCCCGCCAAGGAGGACCGCGACCTGCTCGACGTCCTCATGTCCATCAGCGGCGAGGACGGCCGCCCCCACTTCAGCGCCGACATCATCACCGGCATGTTCATCTCGATGATGTTCGCCGGCCACCACACCACCTCGGGCACGGCGGCGTGGACGCTGATCGAGCTGCTGCGCCACCCCGACTTCCTCGCCGAGGTGGTCGACGAGCTCGACGCCCTGGCCGCCGACGGGGCCGAGGTGAGCTACCAGGCGCTGCGTGAGATGCCGAAGCTCGAGGCCGCCATCAAGGAGGCGCTGCGGCTGCACCCGCCGCTGATCCTGCTGCTGCGGGTGGCCAAGACGGAGCTCGAGGTGGCCGGCCACCACATCCCGGCCGGCTCGCTGGTGGGCGCGTCGCCGTCGGTGTCGAACCGCCTGCCCGATGCCTTCGCCGACGCCGACGCCTTCGACCCCCGCCGCTACCTCGACCCGCGCGCCGACGACGCCGACAACCCATGGAGCTGGATCCCCTTCGGCGCCGGGCGTCATCGCTGCGTGGGCGCCGCCTTCGCCATGATGCAGCTCAAGACGATCTTCGCCGTGCTCCTGCGGGCCCGCACCGTCGAGCTCACCCAGCCCCACGACACCTATCGCAACGACCACTCCAAGATGGTCGTGCAGCTGGCCCAGCCCTGCGCCGCCCGGCTGTCCCCCATCTGTGCACACGGGGCACCGCATGGCGGTGCTCCGTGTGCACAGAACGACGGGGGAGGGCTGTGACCGGCTGGCGACTGGTGGTGGATCGCGACCTCTGCCAGGGCCACGGGGTGTGCGAGTCGGAGGCCCCAGCGGTGTTCGCCGTGTCGAAGGACGGCGTGCTGTCCGTGCTCGAGGCCGCTCCGGACGACGCCGAGCGCACCGCGGTCGAGCAGGCCGTGCGGTTCTGTCCCACCCATGCACTGTCGATCGTCGAGGAGGCGTGATGCCGTTCCCCCGGGAAGAGCTCGAAGAGATGGTGGAGCGCTGGCTCCAGGCCAACCGGGATGCGGAGGCAGCGGGCGACTGGCGGCCCATGGCCGAGCTGTTCGCGCCCGACGCCACCTACGGCTGGAACTACGGCCCCGAGCACGAGTTCATGGCGGTGGGCCGCGACGAGATCCGCGACATCGCCCTCGGCCTCGAGATGGGCGGCCTCGACGGGTGGGAGTACCCGTACGAGGAGATCCTCATCGACGAGAAGAAGGGCATGGTGGTGGGGTTCTGGCGCCAGATCGCCCTGGCCACCCGCGCCGACGGCACCCGCTACGAGGTGGCCGGCATCGGCGGCTCGTGGTTCGGCTACGCCGGCAACTTCGAGTGGCGGTTCCAGCGCGACTGGTTCGACTACGGCAACGCGGCCGCTCTGTTCCTCGAGATGATGGGCGACGGCACCCTCTCGGAGGGCATGACGGCCCGGATGCACCGATCCCTGGGCGGCGGGCTTCCCGGCCACTACGACCTGGGCCAGGCCCCGGCCCCCCTGTGGCCGCCCCGATGACCCACCCCGTCCACGATCTGTGCGCAGGCAGCACCGCCATGCGGTGCTGCCTGCGCACAGAACGAGTGAGGAGCTGACATGAGCCGGTTCACCGACAAGGTGGCCATCGTCACGGGTGCCGCCGGCGGCATCGGCGAGGCCTATGCCCGAGCGCTGGCTGCGGAAGGGGCGTCGGTGGTGATCGCCGACCTCGACGCCGATCGAGGCGAGGTGGTGGCCAAGGACCTCGGCGACGCCGGCCTGTTCGTGGCCACCGACGTGTCCGGCGTGGCGTCGGCGGAGGCGCTGGCCGCCGCGACGGTGGAGCGCTTCGGCGGCATCGACCTGCTGGTGAACAACGCCGCCATCTACGGCGGCATGCAGCTCGACACCCTGCTCACCGTGGACTGGGACTACTACCGGCGCTTCATGGCCGTGAACATGGACGGCGCGCTGGTCGTGACGCGGGCCTGCTACAAGCACATGGGCCGCCGCGGCGGGGGGGCCATCGTCAACCAGTCGTCCACCGCCGCCTGGCTCTACGCCGGGTTCTACGGTCTGGCCAAGGTGGGGATCAACGGCCTCACCCAGCAGCTGGCCGCCGAGCTCGGCGGCCGCAACATCCGGGTGAACGCCATCGCGCCCGGCCCCATCGACACGGAGGCCACCCGCACCGTCGTGCCCGGCGAGATGATCGACGACATCGTCAAGGGCTTGGCCCTCAAGCGTCGGGGCACCCCGCAGGATCTCGTGGGGATGTGCCTGTTCCTGCTGTCGGACGAGGCGTCGTGGGTGACCGGCCAGATCTTCAACGTCGACGGCGGCCAGATCGTGCGCTCATGACCACCCTCACTCGTTCTGTGCACGCTCAGCACCGCCTGGCGGTGCTGCGTGCGCACAGATGGTGCGGAGCCGGTCGATGACGGCGCCGATCGGCATGGTCGGCTTCGTGGGGCTGGGCCAGATCGGCGCGCCGATGGCGGCCCGGCTGGCGGGCTGGCCGGGCGGGCTGGTGGTGTTCGACGTGCGACCGGAGGCGGCCGCCGACGCCGTGGCCGCCGGCGCGAGGCTGGCCCAGTCGGTGGCCGGGCTGGGGGCGACGTGCGACCTCGTGTCGGTGATGGTGCTCAACGACGACCAGGTGCGGGAGGTGGTGGCGGAGCTCCTCACGACTGCCGCAGCCGACACGGTGATCGCCGTGCACTCCACCATCCGTGCCGAGACGGCGGAGGAGCTGGCCGCCGAGGCGTCCGCACGGGGGGTCCACCTGATCGACGCCCCCGTGAGCGGCGGCTTCATCGGCGCCCACGAGGGGACGCTGGCCGTCATGATCGGGGGCGAGCGGGCGGCCTACGAGCGGGTGAAGGACGCCTTCGCCTGCTTCGCCACCGTCGTCGTGCACATGGGTCCGGCGGGCGCCGGCACCCGCACCAAGCTGGCGCGCAACCTGATGCACTTCGTCGCCTACACCGGCGCCGGCGAGGCCCAGCGCCTGGCCGAGGCGGCGGGCCTCGACCTGCGCAAGCTGGCCCGGGTGGTGCGTCACTCCGACTCGGTCACGGGCGGGCCGGGCGCCATCATGCTGCGCGACACCACCGCGCCCCTGGCCCCCGGCGACGACTGGTTCGACGTGCTCTCCCACACCCGGGACCTGGGGGAGAAGGACCTCACGCTGGCACTAGAGCTGGCCCACACCCTGGGCGTCGACCTCCCGCTGGGCCGCCAGGCCCTGGCCGACTTCGCCCGCAGCCTCGGCGTGCCCCACCCCGGCTGACGCGGCCGGCCTGGTCGGGGCCGGGTGGTGGGGCGGGGTGGGGCGGCTGGCAGAATGGCCGGTCCCATGAGCCGGTCTGTTCGTCTTCGTCGCTGGCAGAAGGAGGCCCTCGACCTGCTGGAGGCGCATCCTGGGCCCGACTTCCTGGCTGTCGCCACCCCGGGCGCCGGCAAGACGACCTTTGCTCTCGCGGCAGCACTGCGCCACCTGGCCGACCACCCCGCCCACCGCCTCGTGGTGGTGGCGCCCACCAGCCACCTGAAGCTCCAGTGGGCCCACGCGGCGGCCCGGTTCGGCCTGCACCTCGAGCCCCAGTGGTCCTCGGCCAGCGGGCGCCTGCCGGTCGACATGCACGGCATCGTCGTCACCTACCAGCAGGTGGCGGCCAACCCTGGAGCGCTGCGCCAGCACGCCGAGCGCTGCCTCGTGGTGCTCGACGAGCTGCACCACGCGGGCGACGAGCGGGCCTGGGGCGATGCCGTGCGGGTGGCCTTCCAGCCGTCGCCTCGGCGCCTGGCCATCTCCGGCACGCCCTTTCGGAGCGACACCCACTCGATCCCCTTCGTGGAGTACCACCTCGACGAGGCCCGTCCGAACTACGAGTACGGCTACGACCACGCCCTGGCCGACCGTCGGGTGGTGCGTCCGGTGTGGTTCCCCCGCATCAACGGGTTCATGGAGTGGACGGCGCCCGATGGCACCGACAACGCGGCCAGCTTCGAGGACGACCTCGACCGGCAGCGCTCCGCTCAGCGCCTGCGCACCGCCCTCAGCCTGGACGGCGAGTGGATGCCGACGGTGCTGCACCAGGCCCATCAGCGCCTCATGGAGCTGCGTCGCACGCACCCGGCGGCGGCGGGCCTCGTCATCGCCGCCGACCAGGACCACGCCCGGGGCATCGCCCGCATCCTGCACCAGCGGCACCGCGTCTCGGCTGTGGTGGCCACGTCCGACGATCCGTCGGCCTCCACGCGGATCGCCCGGTTCGCCGAAGGCACCCAGCCGTGGATCGTGGCCGTGCGCATGGTGTCGGAGGGCGTCGACATCCCTCGCCTGCGCCTCGGGGTGTTCGCCACCACGACCACCACCGAGCTGTTCTTCCGGCAGGCGGTGGGTCGCTTCGTGCGCCACACCGGGGGCCGGGCGGGCGACGAGCGGGCCTGGCTGTTCATCCCCGACGACCCGCGCCTGCGGGCCTGGGCGGCCGGGATCGCCGAGCAGCGCCGCCACAGCCTGGCCAAGCCGCTGCGGGTGGAGGACGAGGACGCCCTCGGGGAGGACGCGGCCTTCGACGAGGTGGCGGAGGTGGCCGAGGAGCAGCTCTCGCTCTTCGCCGCGCTGTCATCGCACGTGCTGCAGGACGCCACGGCCACCTCGGTGTTCGATGACGTGGACGACGACGGCTCGGAGGTCGACGACGAGGAGGACGGCAGCATCCCCATCGAGCTCCCGACGCCGCCCGAGCCAGGCGCCGGCCGCTTCTCCACCGTGCTGCCCGAGGACCTCGGGGGTCGCCCGCTCATCGAGGTGAAGCGAGAGCTCCGCGAGGCCAACGCCGACCTGGCCCTGCACCTCGTGCGCTTCACCGGCATGACGCACCGGGAGGTGAACGGCCGCCTGAACCGCCTGGCCGGGGTGCAGCGGATCACCGAGGCGACCCTCGACCAGCTGCGCCGTCGGGCCGACCAGGCGGAGCGCTGGATCGCCGGGCTGTGACGAGACAGCCCATTTACCCTCGGAAGGCGCGGGCTTACGCTGTGGTGCGAGTGCGGGGGGTCAGCGGGACGCCTTGCAGCGACAGGAAAGCAAGGCAATGGCCACTGGCACCGTGAAGTTCTTCAACAACGACAAGGGCTACGGGTTCATCACCCAGGAGAGCGGACCCGACGTGTTCGTCCACTTCTCCAACATCGAAGGTGAGGGCTACAAGTCCCTCGAGGAAGGGCAGAAGGTCGAGTTCGAGGTCGCTCCGGGCCGCAAGGGCGACGAAGCCACCGGGGTGCGCGTCATCGGCTGATCCCAGCCCTCGCGTCCTGCCCTCAGCCGTACAGCGACTCGATCTCCGCCGCGTACTTGGCGTGGATGCCTCGGCGCTTGAGCTTCGAGGTGGGGGTCAGCTCCTCCGAGTCGGGCAGCCACTCCTCGGCCAGCACGGTCACCTTCTTGACCGACTCCGCGTGGTTGAAGTCCGCCATCACCCGTTCGACGCCGCGGGTGATCTCTGCCACCACCTCGTCGTTGGCGGCGAGGTCGGCGAGGGAGCTGAACTCGATGCCGCGCTCCTTGGCCCAGGCGGGGGCCACTTCACCGTCGAGCACCACGAGGGCCGACACGAACGGGCGCTGGTCGCCGATGGCGCAGGCCTGGGCCACCAACGGGATCATCTTGAGCGCCGCCTCGAGGTTGGCCGGGCTGATGTTCTTCCCGCCGGCGGTGATGATGAGCTCCTTCTTGCGGTCGACGATGCGCAGGTAGCCCTCGTCGTCGATGACGCCGATGTCCCCGGTGTGCAGCGTGCCGTCGGGGTCGAGCGCGTCGGCTGTCTTCTCCGGGTCGTCGAGGTAGCCGCCGAAGACGTTGCCGCCCCGGGTGCACACCTCACCGTCGGCGGCGAGGAACACCTCGGTGCCCGGGAAGGCCACGCCCACCGTGCCGGCCTTCACCCGGCTCGGCTCCCAGGTGATGGGACCACTCGACTCGGACATGCCGTAGATCTCCGACAACGGCACGCCGATGGCCCGGAACCAGCTGATCAGCTCGGCGGGGATGGGTGCTGCGCCGCTCACCGCGTACTTGACGGCGTCGAGCCCCAGCAGTGCTCGCACCGGGGCGAAGGCCACGTCGTCGAGGAACTGATGGGTGGCGTCGTCTTCGGCGGTGCTCTCGCCGAGGGTGCGTCGCTCCGAGATGGGGATGGCGGCCGCCACCGCCTCGTCGAACTGCCGTTGCTTGTCGGGATCGGCGGCGAGGGCAGCCTGCACCCCTGCGTAGAGCTTCTCCCACACGCGGGGCACGCCGAACATGATCTGCGGGCGCACCTCGCGCGCGTAGGCGGCGACCTGGCCGGCATCAGGACAGGTGGTGACCTCGTAGCCGCCCATGACGGCGAGGTAGTGGGTGGACATCCGCTCGGCGATGTGGGCCATCGGGAGATAGGAGATGGCCCGGAACCCGACCGGTTCGACGTCGAGCATCCGCAGGTAGCCCTCGGCCGTCCACACGATGTTGCGGTGGGTCAGCATCACGCCCTTGGGCGGACCGGTGGTGCCGGAGGTGTAGATCACCGTCGCCAACGTGGCGGGGGTGGCGTTGCCCGTCTCGGCCGACAGATCGAGGGGGTCGCCGTCGTACAGCCGCTCCCGCGCCCCGTCGTGGGAGAGGTTGATGATCTGCTCGAGCAGCGGCAGCTCGTCGCGCACGGCGCCGAAGCGGGCCTCGAAGGCGTCGTTCTCGACGATGACCAGCTTCGCCTTGCAATGACCCGTGAGGTAGGCGATCTGCTCGGACGAGGACGAGTTGTAGATCGAGATGCCCGTGGCGCCCAACGTGGCCACGGCCAGATCGATGAAGTGGAAGTCGGGGATGTTGCGCAGCATCATCACGACGCGATCGCCGGGCCCGACCCCGAGGGCGCGGAGGTGGGCGGCGGCACCCGCCACCTGCTCGGCGTGCTGGGCGTAGGTCCACGTGGCGTAGGTGTCGTCGGGCCGCTTGTGCCGGATGGCCACCTGGTCGGGGTGGGCGGCCACGGTCGCCAGGTAGCGGGTGATGATGGTGTGGCCGTCCGCGGCTGCGTCGAGCTCCGCACTGGTGATGGGCAACAGGACTCCCGGGCTCGGGGACAGGGGGCCGCCATTGTCGCCCACCAGATCGGCGGCTGCTCAGGCGGGCAGCGTGATGCGCACCAGCGCGCCCGGCCCGGGGGCGGCATCCTCCAGTGAGATCGTGCCGTCGAGCACCTCGATGAGCGTGCGGGCGATGGCGAGGCCCACGCCGAGACCGGGTACGGCGCTGGTGCTGGGCGAGCGGGTGAACATCTCGAAGGCGGTGCCCCGGATGTCCTCTGCGAAGCCGGGCCCACGATCGCGCACCTCGAGCGACCAGCGGCCCGCCCCCGTCGTGGTCGACAGCTCCGCTACGTCGCCGTACTTGATGGCGTTGTCGACCACGAAGCCCAAGGCGCTGATGAACAGCGCCCGGTCGGTGATCACCTGCGGGCCGAACGGCTCGGTCACCACGACGACGTCGGGGTCGATGGCCGCCGCCCGCACCGACTCGAGCACGTCGGCCACGGTCAGCGGCTCGGGTTGCGGGGTGAGCACGCCGCTCTCGAGGCGGCTGAGGATGAGCAGCTCTTCGATGAGCTGACCGAGCCGGGCCGAGGCCACCCGGGATCGCTCCAACATGTGCAGGCGCTGCTCGCCGTCGAGCTTGGCGTCGTGGGAGATCAGGGTCTCGAGGAACCCCGTGATGATGGTGATGGGCGTGCGCAGCTCATGGGAGACGCGGGAGATGAAGTCGGACTTCAGCCGTTCGAGCTCCATCACCTCGGCGAACAGCTGGCTCCGCTCGAGCGCGCCGGCGACCTGGCTGGCCGCGATGTCGAGCAGAGCGAGGTCGTCGTCGTTCAGCGGGTGGCCCGGCGCGGCGTGCACGACGAGGTGCCCGAGGGCCTGGCCCTGGCTCTCCAGCGCCAGCGTGATCCCGGCGCCGTGGGCCGGGGCGCCACCGTCGTCGCCCCGCACCGGGTGCGTGGCGACCAGGGCCAGCCCACGCCCGGTGGGCCGCCACAGCTCCACGTCGCCGAGCGTCATCGCCGGGGCCAGCGCTCCGACGGCCCGGCTGACGATGGACGACGGATCGAGGGCCGTGCCCACAGCGCGCGACAGCGCGGCCACCACCGTCGCCACGTCGTGGACCCCACGCGTCATGGCCCTGATCCTCTCAGGTTGCGAACTCGGGCGTGGCCTGGGCAGACTTGACCGTCCGGTCAAGAGACCCTAGGAGCGTTCCCCATGCCCACCGCTGTCATCGTCGACGCCATCCGCACTGCGGGCGGCAAGCGCAACGGAAAGCTCTCGGGGTGGCATCCCGCCGACCTCGCGGGCGAGGTTCTCAAGGCGCTCGTCGAGCGCAACAACGTCGATCCCGCCCTCATCGACGACGTGATCATGGGTTGTGTGATGCAGGTCGGCAACCAGGGCCTCAACATCGGCCGCAACGCCGTCCTCGCCGCCGGGTTCCCCGAGTCGGTGCCCGCCACCTCCGTCGACCGCCAGTGCGGCTCCTCGCAGCAGGCCGCCCACTTCGCCGCCCAGGGCGTCATGGCCGGCGCCTACGACATCGCCATCGCGGCCGGCGTCGAGGTCATGACCACCACCCCGATGGGTGCATCGATGACGGCCGGCTCCATGCCGTTCGGCCCCAAGGTGCTGGCCCGCTACCCCGGCCTCGTGCCGCAGGGCATCTCGGCCGAGATGATCGCCGAGAAGTGGGGCATCACCCGTGAGGAGCTCGACGCCTTCGGCGCCGAGTCGTACCGCCGGGCCGAGCAGGCCACCGCGGAGGGGCGCTTCGACAACGAGATCGTGGGCGTGAAGGAGAAGCGCCTCGACAAGGAGACCGGCAACATCGTCGAGAGCGACGAGCTGGTCCTCCGCGACGAGGGCATCCGCGCCGGCACCACCGCCGAGACGCTCGCCAACCTGAAGCCTGCCTTCAAGCCCGACGGCATCGTCACGGCCGGGAACTCCAGCCAGATCTGCGACGGCGCCTCAGCCGCTCTCATCATGAGCGAGGAGAAGGCCAAGGAGCTCGGCCTCACCCCGCGGGCCCGCTTCCACACCTTCGCCCTCGCCGGCGTCGACCCGGTCACCATGCTCACCGGTCCGATCCCGTCCACGGAGAAGGTGCTCGCCAAGTCGGGGCTGTCGGCCGACGACATCGACCTCTTCGAGGTCAACGAGGCCTTCGCCTCGGTCGTGCTGGCCTGGCAGAAGGAGCTCAAGACCGACCTCGCCAAGACCAACGTCAACGGCGGTGCCATCGCCCTCGGCCACCCGCTGGGCGGCTCCGGCACGAAGCTCCTCGCCACGCTGCTCAACGAGCTCGAGCGCACCGGCGGCCGCTACGGCCTCCAGACCATGTGCGAAGGCGGCGGCCTGGCCAACGCCACCATCATCGAGCGGCTCGGCTAGCCATCCACGTCGGCTCCGGCCGACGTCAGCGACATCGACGAGGGGCATCCCACCGGGGTGCCCCTCGCCGCGTCGGTCGACGGGCCGATGGGTGCGCTCGGCGCGCCCGGACCTAGCCTCAGGGCGTGGCTCGACCCTCCCTCTCGCGCGCCGGGGCTGTGTGGCTGGGCGTGTTCGTCGTCGCGGCGTGGCTCCTCACCAGCGCGTCGATCGTCGGGGTGCTGGTGGCGGCCGCCGTGGTGTGGATGATCTTCACGGCAGGCTTCGCGATGCTCGGCGGCCTGGCCCAGCCGATCCCTGAGCCGCCGCCAGCCGGCGAGCTGCGCAAGGTCAAGATCATGTACCGCTGCAGCATCTGCGGCACCGAGGTCCGCATGACCGTCGCCAACGACGAGATGCCCGACCCGCCGCGGCACTGTCAGGACGAGATGGACCTCGTCACACCCGTTGACGACATCTAGCGACGGGTCCGGCTGACGTCAGGTTGTCCACAGGCTGTGGACATACCTGTGCAGCGTCACATGGATGTAACTTGTCGTTGGCCGACTTGTTGCCGAACGGACCTGGTTGGGCGGTTCAGTGGTACTGCGTGGCGGTGACGATCCCGCCGAGGATCGACGCCAGCCCCATCAGCAGGTAGCTGTTCTTGGTGCCGCCGGGCAGCACGCCCAGGTAGTTGCAGAAGATGATCACGAGGCCGATGCCGAGCAGCGTGAACAGCAGCACGGGAACCCACGGGGGGCTCACCTTCTGCGACTGCGGGATGGGCGGCGTGTAGCGGCTCGAGGCCTCGGGGCGGGATGCCTGCGGCGGACCGCCCTTGGGGGTGACTCGGCCGCCCTGGACCTTGCGCTTGGGGGGCTTGATGGCCATGAGGGGCGACACTACTTGGCGACGCGGCCAGACTGGCCACGTGCCCGCCGATCCCGCTGATGCCGTGGCGGGGGCCGAGGCCCCTGTCGTGGGCCTGCCGGAGACGCTGGCCGCCATCGACATCGGCACCAACTCGGTCCACGGCGTGGTGGCGCGCATCACCGTCGGCGAGGGGGGCCCGCGCTTCGAGATCCTCGAGCGCGAGAAGGAGGTCGTGCGGCTCGGGTCGAGCGCTGGTGACATCCGCCAGCTCGATCCCGAGGCCATCGACCGCACCGTCGCCGCCCTGCACCGCTTCCGACAGGTGGCCGAGGTGCACGGCGCCCCGATCACGGCAGTGGCCACCTCCGCGGTGCGCGAGGCCGAGAACCGCGACGAGCTGATCCGTCGGGCGTGGACCGAGGCGGGGGTGCACGTCGATGTCGTCTCGGGCATCGAGGAGGCCCGCCTCATCCACCTCGGAGTGCTCCAAGCAGTGCCCGTCTACGACAAGCGACTGCTCCTCTGCGACATCGGCGGCGGCAGCACCGAGCTGCTGGTGGGTCACCGCGGCGAGGTGCTGGCGGCGCGCTCACTGAAGCTGGGCGCCATCCGGCTGACCCGTCGCTTCTTCGACGGCGACCTCGTTCACCCCGGTGCGGTGGACGCCTGCCGCCGGTTCGTGCGCTCCACCCTGGCGCCGGTGACCCGCGAGCTCGGCAGCTTCGCCGTCGAGGTCGCCATCGGCTCGTCGGGCACCATCGCCGCCGTGGCCGAGATGGCGGCCGCTCGCGCCGGCGGCGGCCGGCCTCGTTCCGTGCGCAACCTCGAGCTCACCCGCGCCCAGCTCGATGGCGTGGTCGCCGACTTGATCGCGGCGCCGACGGTGGCCGCTCGAGGGGCGCTGCCGGGCCTCGACGCCGGCCGGGCCGACATCATCCTCGCCGGTGCCCTCATCTTGGAGCAGGTCGTGCACGAGCTCGGGATCGAGCAGCTCGTCCTCTCGGACTTCGCGCTGCGCGAGGGGGTGCTGCTCGACGCCTGGCAGCGTCGTCGGGGCGCATCGCTGCACCACCTGTCGGATCTCCGCCGCCGCAGCGTCCTGCACATGGCCGAGGCCATGGACGACGACCGCGTCCACGGCCCGCAGGTCGCCCGGCTGGCCCTCGAGCTCTTCGACGACACCCGCGCCCGGCACGGACTCGGCGACGAGGCCCGCGAGCTCCTGGAGGCGGCGGCCCTGCTGTGCAACGTGGGGATGTTCCTGTCGCATGCTCAGCACCACAAGCACAGCTACTACGTGATCCGCAGCACCGATCGGCTCACCGGGTTCAACGACCACGAGATCGAGCTCATCGCGCTGGTGGCTCGGTACCACCGCAAGTCCGAGCCGCGCCTGAAGCACGCCGAGTTCGCAGCCGTGGACGAGCGCGATCAGCACCTCGTGCGGGTGCTGGCCGGGCTGCTGCGGGTGGCCATCGGGCTCGACCGCAACCACGGCGGTCGCGTGGCGGAGGTGACCGTGCTCGACGAGGGCGATCGCCTCGTCCTGCAGCCCGTTGCAGCCGACCAGGCCGACATCAGCCTCGAGCGCTACGCCGCCCACCAGCGCAAGGACCTCCTGGAGGCCGTGCTCGAGGTGCCGATCGAGCTCGGCGGGTAGGGGTCAGATGGCGATGGTGAGGGTCGTGTCCTCGTCCACCGACTGGGAGAGGGCGGCGTCGGCAGCCATGTAGAGCCCGTCCGCGTCGGCGGCGTGCTCGGGGAAGGCGGCCACGCCGGCCGCGAAGCGCAGCCGCACCTCTGCACCGCCGGGCAGGTGCTGGGAGTCGAGGCTGTCGGTGACGAACGTGAGCGCCTTGGCGGCCGCCACCGCGGAGAGGCCGGGCAGCACCACGGCCAGCTCGTCGCCGCGCGTGAGTCCGACGGTGCCGTCGGCGGGGAGGAGCTCCCGGGCCCGGCGGGCGAGCTCGGCGACGACGTACTGCGCCCCCTCCTCACCTACCTCCGTCACGACATCGGCGAGGTTGTGGAACCGCACCAGTGCGAACGCCATCGTGCCCTGGGGGTCGGTGGCCGCGAGCTCCTCGCGCAGGTGGGCCTCGACCTGCTCCTGGCCGAGCAGCCCCGTGGTGGCACCGGCCGCCTCCTTCAGCTGGGCGGCCTTGCCGAGGAACTGCACTACCAGCTCGGCGAGCGCCTTCACGTGGAACGGCTTCGTCACGAACGCATCGAGCTCGCCCGGGGCAGACACGAGGTGCTGGGCGTCGGGCCGCGCGCTGACGATGATGACCGGCGTCGTGGCGTACCGGGGTTCGGTGCGCAGGAGCCGGTAGGCCTCGGCGCCGCTGAACCCCCGGAGGTTCAGGTCGAGCAGCACGCAATCAGGCTGATGGGCGTCGATGGCCTCGAGCACAGCCAGCGGGTTGTCCGGGTCGACGTGCACCAGGTCGTAGCCCGACGCCCGGAAGTAAGCCCGCAGGAAGTCGGCGATGTCGTGCTCGTCCTCGATGACGAGCACCCGCTGCGTGGCAGCGAGCCGTCTCGCCACCGAACCGAGTCGGTGATCCTCTGGCATGCGAGTACCCTCCAGCCTTCGTGACGACTCGTGTGCTGGTGATCGACAACTACGACAGCTTCGTCTACAACCTCGTGCAGTACCTCGGGGAGCTCGGCGCTGAGCCGCTGGTGCATCGCAACGACGAGCTGACCATCGAGGAGATCATCGCACTGGATCCCGATGCAGTGCTGGTCTCACCCGGTCCGGGCACGCCCGACGACGCCGGCGTGTCCAACGACGTGATCCGCGCGTTCGCCGGCCGGGTGCCCGTGCTCGGCGTGTGCCTCGGCCACCAGTGCATCGGCCAGCTGTACGGCGGGGAGGTCGTGCGGGCGTCACAGGTGATGCACGGCAAGACCTCGCTGATCCACCATCGCGGCACGGGCGTGTTCGCCGGCCTGCCTGAGCCGTTGGAGGCGACCCGCTACCACAGCCTCGTGGTGGACCGGGCGTCGGTGCCCGCCGTGCTCGAGATCACCGCCGAGACCGACGACGGCATCGTGATGGGCCTGCGGCACCGGGAGCTCGGGGTGGAGGGCGTGCAGTTCCACCCGGAGTCGATCCTCACCGTGGGCGGCCACGACATGCTGCGCAACTTCCTCGGCCAGGTCGTCACCGCCTGAGCACCTGAGCTAGCCGGTGGTGCCGCCGGTGCCCCCGTCGACCACGTCAGGCGGCTGGCACACGACGATCTGCACGTCGCTGCCCTCCTCGGCCTCGGCGTTCCCTGACGGGGTCTGGTCGATGACCCGGCCCTTCTGGTCGGGGCTGCACGCGGTCACCTCGCTGGAGGTCACGGTGAAGCCCTGCGACTGCAGGGTGTTGATGGCATTGGCCTCGGTGAGGCCGACCACCGAGGGCACGGTGGTCGTGGCCGGGCCGGAGGACACCACCACGGTGATGGTGGCGCCCTTGGGCTGCGGGGTGCCGGCTGCCGGATCGGTTCGGATGACCGTGCCCTCAGCGACGGTGCTCGAGGACTCGGTGGTGGAATCGACCGTGAACCCGTTCTGACCGAGCAGGTTCGATGCCTCGGTCAGCGTGCGACCGGCCACATCGGGGACGGGTCGTTCCTCGGGGCCACTCGAGACCTGGAGCACCACCTCGGAGCCCTTGGGGGCCTCGTCGTTGGGGCCGGGGGTCTGGTCGACGACCTCGCCGACGGGCGCATCCTCATCGGGGATCGGCTCCTCGCGCACCGTGAACCCCTCGGCCGACAGGAGCCGGCGGGCGTCGTCGATCTGGGAACCGATCACGCTGGGCACCGAGACGGCCTCCGCCCCGGCGCTGACCTTCAGCTTGATCGTCGACCCCTCCTCGACGCGCTCGCCGCGGGCGGGATCCTGGTCGAACACGTTGCCGGCGGCCTGGTCGTCGTTGGCCTCCTGGGTCGTCTCCACCTTGAAGCCGAGGCCCTCGAGGGTGGTCGTGGCCGATGCCACGGGCTCACCGACCACGCCCGGCACCTCCACCAGCGCGGCCGTGGGGGTGTCGTCCTCGCCGAGGCCGAGGGCCTTGGCCAGCAGGAACAGCATCCCGGCGAGGAGCAGGAGCAGTGCGATGAGCGCGGCGAGGAAGACACCCGACCGGCGGGGCTCGTCGTCGTCGTCGTCCTCGTAGACCGGCGCCGCGCCGGTGGGCGGGTAGTCGTAGGCCGCGGCCACGGCGGCCGTGGCCGGGAGCACGCCGGTGGCACCGGGATCGAGCGGCGGGGCCATCACGGGCTCGGCCAGGATCCGGTTGCCCTCCCGGAAGCGGCGCAGGTCGGCCCGGAGGTCTTCGGCGGAGGGGTACCGGTTGGCCGGGTTCTTGGCCAGGCACTTCAAGATGATGGCCTCGAGCGCCTGGGGCAGAGCCGGGTTGTGCTGGCGGGGCGGCACGGGCGACTCGTGCACGTGCTTGTAGGCGATCCCGACGGTGCTGTCGCCGCCGAACGGGGGCCGGCTCACGACGAGCTCGTAGAGCACACAACCGAGCGAGTAGATGTCGGAGCGGGGGTCGACCGGCTCGCCGCGCGCCTGCTCGGGGGAGAAGTAGGCAGCCGTGCCCATGACGGTGCCGGCCTGGGTGAGGTCGTCGTCGGAGGAGGCCGTGATGGCCCGTGCGATGCCGAAGTCGGCCACCTTCACGAGCCCGTTGGCGGTGACGATCACGTTGCCCGGCTTCACGTCGCGGTGCACGACGCCATTGCGGTGGGCAAACCCGAGGGCGGCCGCCACGTCGGCGCCGATCTCGGCGACGCGGTCGGGATGCAGCGGCCCCTCGGCGCGCAGGATCTCCGAGAGGGTGCGCCCGTCCACGTACTCCATGACGATGAAGTACGTGTTGTCGGCCTCGCCCCAGTCGTACACGCCCACGATGTTCGGGTGGTTCAGGTTGGCTGCCGCAGTGGCCTCCCGCCGGAAGCGCTCCACGAACGACGGGTCGGTGGCGAACTCGGGGAACAGGACCTTGACGGCGACGGGCCGATCGAGGAGCTGGTCGCGGGCGAGGAACACCTCGGCCATGCCTCCGCGCCCGAGGCGGCGGTGGAGCTCGTATCGGCCGTTGAAGACGGTGGCACCGGGGTCTGACATGCGAAGGGGAAGCCTAGTGAGGGGTCGGGGGAGCTCAGGGATTGGTGAGGTACGCCTGGAGGATGGCCTGGGCGATGGGTGCCGCCACACGGCCGCCGGTCTGCTCGCTGGCCCCGTCCTGGCCTTCGATGATCACGGCTACGGCGATCGAGGGGAGCTCGCCGGCCGGCCCGCCGAAGCCGATGATCCAGGCGTGGGAGCGGGCCGGGTCGGTGCCCAGCTGGGCGGTGCCGGTCTTGCCGCCCACCACGAAGCCGGGGACGGCGAGCCGGGTGGCGGTGCCCCCCTCCACCACGCCGACCATGGCCTGGCGGAGCAGGGCCGAGGTGCCGCGGTCCATGGCGGTGGTCCACTCGCGCTCGTCGTAGGTGTCGACGATGTTCCCGTCGGCGTCGCGCACGTCGGCCAGCACGTGGGGCACCATCACCACCCCGTCGTTGGCGATGGCCCCGGCGACCATCGCCATCTGCAGGGGGGTGGCGGCCACGTCGTTCTGCCCGATGGCCGATTGCGCCAGCGCGGGCAGGTTCCGCGTGAAGTCGGTGGGGAAGTTCGAGCGGGCCGGGTTGGTGAGATCGATGGGGACGTCCTTGTTGAAGCCGAACCGCTCGGCGGTCGCCACCATGGCGTCGGGTCCCGTGTCCACGCCCATCTGCGCGAAGGCGGTGTTGCAGGACACCCGCAGGATGTCGAACAGGGTGCCACCGCACGAGGAGCCGCCGAAGTTGCGCAGCGGCCGGTTGGTTCCCGGGGCCACGTAGCCGTCGCTCACGGGGTAGGAGGGCGTGTCGACCCCCACGGCGCCGCTCGTCAGCCCCGCCGCCGCGGTCACGACCTTGAAGGTGGAGCCGGGGAAGAAGCGATCCTGATAGGCCCGTGAGAGCCGGGGCTTGTCGGGCGACGAGTCGAGCAGCGTGGCGGCGTCGGCGGCGGCCTGCGTGTCGTGGCTGGCCAGGGCGTTCGGGTCGTAGGTAGGGAACGACACCATGGCGAGGATCTCGCCCGTGCGGGGGTCGAGCGCCACGACCGATCCCTCCCGAGCGCCCAGCTGCTCGGACGCGATGCGTTGGAGGTCGGCCCGCACCGACAGGCTGAGGTCGCCGACGCGGTCCTTGTCGACGAAGAGGTCGCCGAGGTTGTCGAGCGTGAGGTCGAGGGTGCGCCCGGCCAGCTCGTCGTTGTAGGTGCGCTCCACGCCGGCGCTGCCCAGGGTGAAGCTGTAGTACCCGGTGATCGGGGCGAACAGCGGGCCCTCGGGGTACTCGCGCTGGAGCTCGAAGCGGTCGTTGGAGGGCGTCGACCGTGCCACCACGACGCCGTCGGCCGTGGTGACGGTGCCACGAGCCTGGCTGAAGTCGCGCAGGATCTCTCGGGTGTTGTTGGGGTTGTCGTTGAGCTCGGCGGCGTTGAAGACGGTGAGCCGGTTGAGCTGCACGAACACGATGGCGAAGCACACCATCAGGCCCAGGCCGAGCAGTCGGATCTGGCGGGTCATCGGGCTCGCTCCTCCTCGCGGCGCACCGTGTCGTCGGAGATGCGCAGCAGCAGGGCCAGCAGGATGTAGTTGGCGATCAGCGAGGAGCCGCCGTACGACATGAACGGCAGCGTCACCCCAGTGAGGGGCAGGACGCGCGTGACCCCACCCATGATGATGAAGGACTGCACGCCGAGCAGCACCGTCAGCCCGGTGGCCAGCAGCCGCTCGAAGGGGACCTCGGTGCGCAGGGCGATCCGCAGGCCGGCGCCGACCATGAGCAGATAGGCCACCAGCACTCCGGTGGCGCCCACCAGGCCGAGCTCCTCGCCGATGGCCGCGAAGATGAAGTCGGTCTCGGCGTAGGGGATGCGGGTGGGGGAGCCGAGGTTGATGCCGGTGCCGGTCACGCCGCCGGCCGAGAAGGCGAAGGCCGACTCCACGATCTGGTAGCCGTCGCCCTTGGCGTCCGCCCACGGGTCGAGCCAGATGTCGACGCGCTGCTGCACGTGGGTGAACTGGCTGTGGGCGAAGACGGCACCGGCTGCGAACAGGGCGAGGCCCACCACGAGGTAGGTGGCCCGCTCGGTGGCCACCCACAGGAGGGCCACGAACAGGGCGAAGAACAGCAACGAGGAGCCGAGGTCCTTCTCCGACACCATCACGACGAGCGACACGCCCCACGCCAGCAGCACCGGACCGAGGTGCTTGAGGTCGGGGATGGGGATCGGGCCGATGCGGTGGCTGTTCACGGCCAGCAGCTCGCGCTTCTCCACGAGATACGAGGCGAAGAAGAGGGCCAGGAGGATCTTGGCGAACTCGCCGGGCTGGAAGCTCACGGGTCCGATGCCGACCCAGATCTTGGCGCCGTTGATGGTCTTGCCCACGCCGGGGACGAGGGGCAGCAGGAGCAGCACGATGCCGGCCAGGCCGATCGTCCACCGGTAGCGCTCCAGGTCGCGCATGCGGCGCACGACGAGGAGGGTGGCCACGAAGGCGAGGATGCCGATGGCGATCCACCCGGACTGGAGGCCGGCCAGGCCCTGGGGGTTGGTCTTGGCTTCGTCGATGCGGACGATGAACACGTAGCCGAGGCCGTTGAGGAGCCCGGCGATCGGTATCAGCGTGCCGTCGGCGTCGGGGGCGAGGCGGCGGATGGCGAGGTGGGCGGCCAGCTGGAGGCCGAGCACGATGGCGAGGAAGGCGCCGAGGTTGGCGGGGATGGACGCGTCACGGGCCAGGCTGGCCAAGAGGTAGGCCCCGACGGTGACGAGCGTGCCCAGCACGATCAGGCCGAGCTCGGTGTTGCGGCGAACAGCGCGGAGCATCAGGGCGTGGTGCTCGGGGCCGGCGCGGGGGGCGGGGGAACCGTGGTCGTGGTGGTGGCGCTGGCGGTGGCGGTGGCGATGTCCCGTTCGATGTTCGACACGTAGCGACGCGCCTGGGCCAGCGAGGCCTGCTCGTGGCCGGCCTCGAGGGCGGCCAGGTAGCGCTCGGGCACCTCGGACTGCAGGATGCCGGTGTCGTCCTCCAGGGTGGGCTCGATCCACAGGAGCCCGCCGGGGCGGCCGCGGAAGATGGCGACCTGGTCGCCGTCGAAGCCCACGTAGTAGGTGCTCGTGCCGTACCACTGGATGGTGGCGACGGCGCCGCCGATGACCCCGGCCAGCAGCAGCGCGAAGAGCAGCACCCTCCAGGTGAGGCGGGTGCGGCCGGACTGGGCGGCCTTGCGGGCCGCCCGGCGTTGGCGCCGGGTCGCGTCGGGCGCCGACCGCACCCCGTCGAGCTGCGCGTCGGAGAGGCGGCGGTCGCTGCTGAGGGCGGAGCGGAACCCGGCTGGGTCGGCGCCGAGGGCCCGCGAAGAGCGGGCCGCCTGGCCGCCGTCGTCGACCACGTCGAGCACGAGCACCGTCACGTTGTCCCGGCCGCCTCCCTCGAGGGCCAGGCGCACGAGCTCGGCAGCGGCATCCGACGGGTCCTCGAGACGGCGCAGCACGGCGGCCATCTGGTCCGCCGACACCTCGTTGAACAGGCCGTCGGAGCACAGCAGGTAGCGGTCGCCGCGCACGGGGTCGATGGGCCAGATGTCGGCTTCCACTTGGGGGTACACGCCGAGCACCCGCGTGATGATGTTGCGCTGCGGGTGGGCGTCGGCCTCCTGCGCTGTCAGGCGTCCGTCGCGGACGAGCTCGGCCACCACGGAGTGGTCGTCGGTGATCTGGGTCAGCCCCCCGTCGCGGAACAGGTAGGCCCGACTGTCGCCCACGTTGATGATCACGAGGTGCTGCTGGGGCGCGCCGTCGGGGTCGACGTCGATGTCGTCGGCCATCAGCGCGATGGCCACGGTGGTGGTACCCATGCCGCGCAGCTCGGGGGCGCGGGCCGCCTCGTGGATCCGTCGGTTCGCTTCTCGCACGGCGGCGGCCAGCTCGTCGGCGCCAGGGTCGACGTAGCTCTCGCGCAGGGTGTCGATGGCCAGCTTCGACGCCACCTCGCCGCCCTGTGCGCCGCCCATCCCGTCGGCCACGACCCACAGGCCCCGCTCCGGCAGGAGCATGTAGCTGTCCTGGTTCTGGGACCGGACGCGGCCCGTATCGGTGGCCGCACCGGCCCGCACCTGCACGCGCCCAGCGCTCTTCATCGCTCGAGCTCCAGGATCGTGTTGCCGATCTGCAGCTGGTCGCCCCGCTGCACGACCATGGGGCCGCTGACCTTCTTGCGGTTGAGGTAGGTGCCGTTGGTGGAGCCGATGTCCTCCACGAAGATCTGCCCGTCGCGCTGGAAGACCCGCGCGTGGAGCTGGGACGCGTAGGTGTCGTCGATTGTCACCTGACACCCGGCGGCTCGCCCGATGGTGGCTTCTTCGCCGAGCTGGAAGGTACGGCCCTTCAGCTCGGGTGGGGCCACGAGGCGCAGCACCGGCGGACCGTGCTTGCGGCTACCGGTGCGCTTGGCCGGTCGCTCCCGCTTCGGACGGGGCGCCTCGAGGACCTTTGGGGGGCTGACCTCGGCCCAGACCGCCCGCAGCACGCGCAGGAAGAAGAGGTACAGGAGCAGCAGCAGGAAGATCTTCAGCAGGTTGAGGAGCTGGTCGGGCACGAGGACCTCTGGTCAGGGTGTGACGTCGATGGCTGTTACCCAGTTCATGACGCTTCGAAGCGCATGCGGGTGTTACCGAACATGAGCTCGTCGCCGTCGAGGAGCACGTGGGTGTCGACGCGGAGGCCGTTCACCCGTGAGCCGTTGGTGGAGCCGAGGTCGACGAGGGCGTACCGGTCTCCCTGAGGTCGGATCTCGGCGTGGTTGCGGCTGACGTTGGGGTCGGCCAGCACCAGGTTGGCATCGGGGTGACGGCCGATGGTGATCACCGACTCGGCCAGCGTGAAGCGGTCGCCGCTGGGCAGCACGATGGACCCCGCGCCCGAGCCGCCTTGTCCTTCGACCATGCGCCCGACGATGGCAAAGGCGCCCGTGCGCAGCCGGTCGTCTTCCTGCAGGAGGATCTCGACGGGGCCCATGAACGAGTAGCCCTCGTCGTGGGCATGCTCGCGGGCGGCCTCGGCCAGCTCACGAGACAAGCTGTCCTGCACGCCTTCGAACTGCTCGAGGTCGCTGGCCGACAGGGACACGGTGAAGCTGTTGGGCACGACGGTGGCGCCCCGGACCCCCACGGAGCGGTTGTCGTCCATCTCGCGCACCAGACGTCGGCCGAGCTCCACCGGGCGCAGCCCGCTCTTGAAGGCACGGGCGAAGGCGCCCTCCACAAGGCGCTCGAGTCGACGTTCGAAGCCACGGATTCCCATCGGCGGTGAGGCTACCGGCATCGGGCTGGGGGACCGGTGGCGGTCGGCGCTACCATCACCGTCTCCACTCGGGCGAGTGGCGGAATAGGCAGACGCGCTGGCTTCAGGTGCCAGTGTCCGAAAGGACGTGGGGGTTCAAGTCCCCCCTCGCCCACAGAATAAGTGCAGGTCAGAGGGGGTGCGGAAGCCCCTCAGAGGCCCGACTTCTACCGAACTTCTACCCTTGCGTTCGCAAGTACACTCGCAACACCCGCAAGACACACTCGCAAGTAACGGTGCTTGACGGCCTCTGGTCGCTGGTCGCAGGTGCTTGGCGATGCGACTTGAACGACGCTGAGCCCGCGGGTTGCGGTGGTCGTTGCTCGGGCGAACGCATGGAGTCGCTGGCCAGCGGCCTCTAGTCGAACAGTCTCGGTGCTGACGACCCAAGACAAGTAAGAATGATTCTTAGGTGTCGTACCGGCGGCGTATGATGGGGGTCCATATGTCAAATGTCATCACACTCGCTGACGGCTCGGTCCTGGAAGGCAACTCCCCACTCGTAGTCCTGGGGCCCAACGGATCCGGTAAGACGCGTCAAGCGCGCACGATCACGAGTGACGCCAGCATCGAATTCGTCAATGCGTTGCGCAACACGCGGGTGAGCCCCCAGATCCCTGCAATGGGCTACGGCGACGCCCACAACAACTTCGTCAGCCAACGCAATCAAGCCAAGGCGAGCCACTGGGAGATCTCATCCGACTTCGACTACCTGCTCTCGCAGCTTCTGGCGCAGGACGCGATGGTCGCCATGGACTACATGCGCGACGTCCGCAGAGACGGAGAGGGGGTACTGCCCCCGCGGACCGCGCTGTCCCAGGTGGAGGAGATCTGGGCTGAGGTCTTCCCGGGTCGGGACTTGATCTGGAAGGAATGGGCGCCGCACGTTCGGAGCGTGACCACGGCTGCTGAGGGCGAGCAGCCGGTTGAGTACAGCGGCAACCAGATGAGCGACGGGGAGAAGGCCGCCCTCTACCTCGCAGGACGCGTGTTCAGTGTTGAGTCGGGGATCCTGGTTGTCGATGAGCCCGAGACGCATCTCCACTCGTTGCTGGCTATCCGGCTGTGGGATGAGCTCGAAGCCGCACGCCCTGATCTGCGCTTCGTTTACGTCACGCACGATCTGACTTTCGCGCTGTCGAGGAGGGACGCTCGGTTCGTTCTCGCTAGCCCGACGTCGGGACTCAAGGTCCTCGAGCTCGGGAACGAACTGCCTGACGACGTTGCCGGCGTTCTACTGGGCTCGGCGTCTCTGTCGTTCTACGCCCGTCGGGTCGTCTTCTGCGAAGGGGAGGACAAGAGCGTCGACGATCAGATCTACAACGCATGGTTCAACAAGCAGGACACGGTGGTTCGTAGCGTCGGCAGTTGCGAGATGGTCCTGCGCTGCGTTGATGCACTCAGCAACTCGGGCATCGCGACCTCACTGGAGAGCCTTGGGATCGTCGACCGGGACTTCGTTCCAGATGAGTTCATCGCCAGCCTTCCAGCGCAGGTCTTCGTGCTGGGATTGCACGAGGTGGAGAGCCTGCTGTGCCTACCTGCTGTTCTGACGGCAGTCGCGCAGCACCTTGGGAAGGCGGTCGACTTAGCCGTGTATCGAGGCCAGCTGGGAAATGCCGTCACGATCACGGATCGCCACAGGATTGTTCTGGACAGGTGGAAGCGCCGTCTTGAACCCCTTCTTGAGAGTCTGGTGTCCACCGTCCGATCACGCACAGAGTCCCTTGACCTCATCGTGGCGGACATCCCGAACCTGTTCGACCATACGAAGTGGTCCTTCTCGCCGGAGGACCTCTTGGTCACCGAGAAGGAGCGAGTCGAGGCAACTGTGCCAGACGGTACAGCCGACGAGATCCTGCGTCTCGCGCCAGGCAAGAAGTTCCTGGGGATTGCAGCTCATTCCGTCGGAATGACCGTGCCCGCTTACACAAGTCTGGTCGTCACAGCCTTGCAGGGCGCTGATCTGAAGCTGTCACCGCTAGGGGAGGAACTTCGGAAGGTACTGGAGACGCACCTTCCACCGAGTTCGATCTAGCGCACGACACCGGTCTGTGCTCGTCCACACGAAGCGCCTTGCTCCTTGGAGCACTGCCCTCAAGCGGCTGGCGCGAAGTTCCGGATGAGCACCTGCACTGGGGTGTTGCGGGCGTCGGCTGCGATCCCCATCAGCTGCGTCGTGACGTCCTCGGCGACGTATGGCTCGCCGCAGTTCTCGCAGATGTCGGCCGGAACCTCGTTGACCACGATCGTCTGACCGTCGCGGTTGAAGGTCACCGTGGTCGTCCCCGGTCGGAGTTGTCCGTGATGGCAGACGATGCAACTCACCGGCTTGTCCTGCGAGCCAGCTCGAGCCTGACGTCGGTCACGTTGGAGCGGTCAGGCGGGTGTGATCGCCCGCCGGACGAGGGCCTCGTAGTCCTCGATCGCCCCGGGGAGCAGGCGGAGGTGCACGACGTGGCCGGCAGGCTTCTCGACGATGTCGATGACCTCGGCCACGGCGGGGGCGTCCTCGTCACCGGCCACCACGATGGCGCCCGGCTCGATCAGACCGGGTTCGCGCGCCTCGCGCAGGAAGGTCCATACGTAGCCGGTCTCGTCTTCGTCCATGAGATCACAGGTGATGTCGACGCTGACCACGGTCACCTCTTTCCCGGTCTCCGACCATGGTACGGGTTGCGCTCCGCCGTGCCGAGGGCGTCGAGCAATCTGCCGAGCTCCTCGGGAGCATCTTTGGTCACCCGGACCGTGAAGTGCGGCCGGCCGAACGACGGCAGCAATTCGAACTGCGCCGCTCGCAGCTGACCCGCCCGGGGGAGGTGGACAGCTCGGTAAGAGGCGAAGCGCTGGAGGAGGCCTTCGAGTGAGGACGGGCCGATGTCGTCGAGCGCGCAGAAGACCGAGACTCCCCACAGCGGCTGGCCGTCGAGGACGAAGGCGTCGTGGGTTCGGTGAGCGTGATCGGTGAGCTTGCCGAGCGTCGTCGGACCGCCCCGCACGACGACGACGCTGTCGTCCGGTACGCGCTCGTCACGCAGGTGAGGACGGAGCTCCTGTCGCGCGACTTCCTCGGTCATGTGGTCCTGGTCGGGGGAAGCACCAGGTCGGCGACGATCTCGGCCGCTTCGTCGTGGAGCGTCGGCGATACGTGGCTGTAGATCCCGAGGGTGATGGCGATGGTGGAGTGGCCGAGGCGTTCCTGCACGACCCGTGGATGGATCCCGCGTTCCAGCGCCAGCGTGGCCCAGGTGTGACGAAGACCCTTCAGGGTCAGCCGCGGGAGTCCGGCTCGCTGCACGCGTCGCACGAAGACGGCGCTGAGGGCGCTCGGCTTGAGCCACGTGCCGTCGGGTTGGTGGAACACGAGCCCTTGGTCGGCGAAGTCGCGTCCGACGAGCATGCGCTCCTCGAGCGTTCGCCGGCGGTGGTCTCGGAGGACGGCGACCGTCGCCGGGTCGAGGGCGATGGGGCGGCGTCCTCGTGCCGTCTTGGGTTCGCCGATGATGACCTTGCTGCGGACCTGGATGATCGTCTGCACGACGCGTAGGCGGCCGGTCTCGAGGTCGAGGTCTGACCAGCGGAGCCCGAGGGCCTCGCCGCGGCGCATGCCGGTTGTCGCCAGCAGAACCCAGAGCGGGTAGAGGCGGTCCTCGGCGGCGGCGGAGGTGGCGAGGAACGATCGCAGCGCTGGCGCGTCCCAGGAGTGCACGCCGTCTGACTTCTGGCCGCCTCGGGGCGGGTCGGCGGCGTCGGCCGGGTTGCGGGCCAGGCGGCCCCATCGCACGGCGTCCTTGAAGGCTCGGTGAACGATCGTGTGCACGTAGTTGACCGTGCGAGGGTCCAGTCGAGTGGAGTCGGCGTCGTCCTGCGCTGGGGCCTGTCGGCGGAGCAAGGATGCGAGCGTGTCCTTGGTGATGTGGTCGGCCTCGTCGAACTCGGCTCGGAGCTGCTCGGCCGTGGCTTCCAAGGTGAGCCCGTCGGAGCGGAGCTCGAGCGCGCGCTCGACGACCGCCGCCGAGTAGCCCTGACCCGTGCGGGACGGCTTGCGCCGCCCGGCGGCCAGCAGGTGGGCGTAGAGGCCGTTGAGGGCGCCGGCGTCGACCTTGGCCAGTCGAAGCGAGCCGATGTGGTCGATCACGTGGTTGCGGGTGTTGCGCGCGTACGAGTCGAACGTCGAGGGGCGGATGGTCGGCTCGATCGCCTTGAGCCAGTCCTCGAGGAAGGCCTCGAGGGTC
>JBKJIL010000330.1:0-19647 GCA_046598435.1 Acidimicrobiales bacterium | reverse complement strand
GCGGCACCTTGGCGAGCACCTCGGTGGCGGGCGCCGCCTGGCGCGCCTCCTCGAGGGCGGACTGCAGCCGCTTCTGGAAGTCGTCGAGGGCGACCTCGGCCTCCTCGAGGGAGAGCTGGCCGCGCTTCACGAGTGACTCCGTGAAGAGCTTGCGCACGGACCGACGGGCGTCGATCTTGGCGTACATGATCGGCTGCGTGTAGCTCGGGTCGTCGCCCTCGTTGTGCCCGTGACGGCGGTAGCAGACCATGTCGATCACGACGTCCTTGTGGAACCGCTGCCGGTAGGCGAAGGCCAGCCGGGCGGCCCGCACGCAGGCCTCGGGATCGTCGCCGTTCACGTGGATGATCGGGGAGGCCACCATCTTGGCGACATCGGTTGGGTACTCCGAGGAGCGGGCCGACTCGGGCGGGGTGGTGAAGCCGAGTTGGTTGTTGATGACCAGGTGGACGGTGCCGCCGACCCGGTAGCCCTTGATCATCGACAGGTTCAGCGTCTCGGCCACCACGCCCTGGCCGGCGAAGGCGGCGTCGCCGTGCATGAGGATCGGGAGCACCGAGAACGCCTCGGGGGTGTTGATGGCGTCCTGCTTGGCCCGCACCATGCCCACGACCACCGGGTCGACGGCCTCGAGGTGGCTGGGGTTGGCGGCCAGCTCGACGGCGATGTCGCGCCCGCTGCGCGCGACGAACTTCCCGCTCTGACCGAGGTGGTACTTGACGTCGCCCGAGCCCTGCATCGAGTCGGGGTCGATCTGTCCTTCGAACTCCTTGAAGATCTGGTCGTAGCTCTTGCCGACGATGTTGGTGAGCACGTTCAGCCGACCGCGGTGAGGCATGCCGATCACGGCCCCGTCGAGCTCGCTGTCGGCGGCCGCCTCGAGGATGGCGTCGAGGATCGGGATGGCCGACTCGGCGCCCTCGAGGCCGAAGCGCTTCTGGCCGACGTACTTCGTGGCGAGGAACTTCTCGAAGGCCTCAGCCGCGTTGAGCCGCTCGAGGATGTGGCGCTGGTCGTCGATGGGCAGCTCGGGGGCGACGCCCTCCACCTGGTCTTGGATCCAGCGCTGCTCCTCCGGATCCTGGATGTGCATGTACTCGATGCCGATGGTGCGGCAGTAGGCGTCGCGCAGCACGTGCAGCACGTCGCCGAGGGCGAAGCGCTCCCGACCGGCCAAGCCGCCGGTGAGGAACTCGCGGTCGAGATCCCAGATGGTCAGCCCGTAGGTGGCCGGGTCGAGCTCGACGGGCATCGCCGGCTCCTTCCAGCGCAGCGGATCGAGGTCGGCGATGAGGTGGCCCCGCACGCGGTGGAGACGGATGAGGTTGGCGACCGCCATCTGCTTGTCGAGCATGGCCTGCTCGCGGTCGATGGGGTTGACGTCGCGCCGCCACTGCACGGCCTCGTAGGGCACCTCGAGGGCGCGGAACACCTCGTCGTAGAAGCCGTCCGCGCCGAGCAGCAGCTCCTCGACGCGCTTGAGGAACATGCCCGACTCGGCACCCTGGATGATGCGGTGGTCGTAGGTCGAGCTGATGGTGATGACCTTGGACACGCCGAGGTCGGCGAGGGTGACGGGGTCGGCGCCCTTCCACTCCGGCGGGTAGTCGAGGCTGCCGACGCCCACGATGAGGCCCTGGCCGGGCATGAGGCGCGGCACCGACTGGAACGTGCCGATGGTGCCCGGGTTGGTGAGGCTCACGGTGGCCCCGGCGAAGTCGTCGGGGCTCAGCTTGTTGGAGCGGACCTTGCGGATGAGCTCCTCGTAGGCGCCCCAGAACCCGCGGAAGTTGAGGGTGTCGGCGTCCTTCACGACGGGCACGAGCAGGCTCCGCGAGCCGTCTGCCTTCTGGAGGTCGACGGCGATCCCCAAGCCGAGGTGCTCATGACGCACGACCCGCGGCTTGCCGTCGTCGCCCTCGAGGTAGGCGGCGTTCATGACCGGCACCGTGTCGTGGATGGCCCGCACGACGGCGAAGCCGATGATGTGGGTGAAGGAGATCTTCCCGCCCCGGGTGCGCCCGAGGTACCCGTTGATCACCCGACGGTTGACCTCGAGCAGCTTGGCCGGCACCTGACGGAAGCTGGTGGCCGTCGGGACGGTGAGGCTGGCCTCCATGTTGGCGACGATCCGGGCACCGACGCCACGGATCGGCTCGCCGAGCGGCTCAGCGGCGACCGGAGCAGCGGCGACCGGAGCAGCGGCGGCAGCGGCGGCTGGCGGGGCAGCCGCCGCGGCATCCAGCGCAGCAGGGGTCGGCGACGTCGTCGGGAACGACTGCGGCTCGGCGTCGCGCTTGTAGTCCGCGAAGAAGTCCCTCCAGCTCTCGCTCACCGACGTGGGATCCGCCAGGTACTGCTCGTGCATCTCGTCCACGAGCCAGGCGTTGGGTCCCAGCGAGCTCGGACTCAGGTCAGAGGTTGAATTTTCGGCCACGGTGCCGATCGTACCGGTGAAGGCATCCACCACTGAACGCTGTGGCGGAGGTAGACCGACCGACACCCAGCCCGACGGCAAGGGAGGCGCTCATCATGGGAGCAGCACAGGCACTCGACGGCGGCGACGGCGTGTCGCTCCACGACCTTCGCCCGCTCGTCGGCGCGGAGATCGCAGCGGAGACGATCGGAGGGTCGATCGAGGGCACGTTGCTGTCGTGCACCTCACGCTCGGCGTGGATCGTGGTGGGCGACGTCGACCACGTGGTCGCCCTCCCCCACCTGCGCCACATCCACCGCCGCTAGCAGCGGGCGAGGACCCGGCGGGTCGCCAGGCCGAGCACGCCGACCCCGACGGCGAGGAGGGCCAGCGTCCCGTTGCCGCCCGTCACGGGCAGCTCGGGTGCGCCCGGAGTCCCCGGAGCCCCCGGGGCACCAGGGGCGGCGGGCACGGCGAAGGCCGCCGAGCCGGCGACGCGCAGCGCCTCGACGGTCAGCGGCTGGGTCAGGGCAGCAGCCACACCTCCGGTGCAGGTCACCGTCGAGCCCAGCTGGTCGAGCACGTCGCCCACGGGCCCCGGCACGGCCGGCAGCGCGGCGTCGAGCCCGGTCAGGACCGAACCGAGGGTGTCCGTCACCGCGCCGAGGCGCCCGAGGAGGGCGCACACGTCAGGCGGGGTGACGGTGGCCCGCAGGGCGGTGACCGCCGCACTGGCGGCCGTGCCGGCGGCGTCCTGCGTGACGGAGGTCGTCTGGTCGAGCAGGTCGATGTCCACGAGGCCGGCCAGCGACGGGTCGATGGTGGCGAGGACGGCTCCCAGCGCACTGGTCACCTGGTCGGCCAGCCCGCTCAGGGCCGCCCCCGCGGCGCCGGCGTCGAGACCGCCGAGCGACAGGGCACCGAGGCGCACGTCGCCGATCGATGCCACCACCGCGGCCGAGGAGGTGGCCAGGGTGTCGTCGGCCACCGCCGAGACGGAGGCGGCGAGGTCGTCCACCGACAGGAGGGGGGCGCCGTCGAGGCTGCCGACCAGCCCGTCGAGCAGCCCGAGGAGGTCGTCGAGCGCGCCCTGGATGGTGGCGAGCAGCGCATCGATCTGGTCGAGGAGCCCCTCGATCTGCGCCTGAAGGGCGTCGATGGCGGCATCGATGCTCGCCACCGATGCCGTGGCCGTGGCCAGCTGGCCGCTGAGCGACGTCACGAGCGCCTGGATGGGCGCGCAGAGCACGGGAACGATGCAGGCGTCGAGCAGCGCCTGCTGCGCAGCCAGCTGACCGGTGAGCGACGAGACGAGGGCCGTCGCCGTGGTCAGCTGCGAGGTGAGCGGCGCCAGCTGCACCTGCAGCCCGTCCACCTGGCCCTGCAGCACGGTCACCTGAGCCCGTACGGCGGCCGTCTGATCGAGGAGGCCGTCGATCGTGGCGAGGAGGGCGTCCGCGGTCAGCCCACCCGGCAGAGCCAGGCCGAGCTGGTCGAGGAGACCCACCAGCACGTCGATGGGCAGATCGGCGAGGGAGATGCCGAGGCTGTCGAGCAGGGCGGTGAGGTCGAGCACCTCGAGCCGGTCGAGCTGGAGACCGCGGCTGGAGCGGGCGTCACCGATGAGTGCCGTGCTGCCGAGGTCGGCGCTCGCTGTCCCGGTGCTCAGGAGGCCTCCCAGCAGGGCGATGTTGCGCACGGCGCCCGCGGCGGTGCTCACCGCACCGTTGGCGTCCACTGCCGACCGCAAGGCGATGGGGTCGATCGTGCCGGTCAGGAGCCCAGGCACGGGCCCTGACGCAAGCAGCGCCCCGAGGTCGACGGCGTCGGTGGACCTGGCGTCCTCGCCGCTCGTGGTGCTCGTCTGCACGGACGGCTGGCTCACCCCGGCGAGGGCGGGCAGGAGCGAGGACGCGACCTGGATGGGCGAGACCCGCTCCAGGGCGCTCGGCCCCCCGGCGCCCGGGTCGTTCGAGGTCTGCGAGTCCTCGCCGAGCAGGCGCAGGCTCAAGGCGTCGGCGCCGACGGTTGCCGTGAGCAGCGACACTGCGCCGACCGAGCTCCCGATCCCGGATGGGGTGGTTTGGGCGGATGCCGACGGGGCGAGGGACGCCACGGCGAGCGCCGACGCGGCAGCGAGGATGGCGACGGGGCGGGTGTGGGTGCGACGTGGACTCACGGTGAGCTCTCCCAGGGACGATCGATCAGTCGAGCCAGTGTCCACCGACCGACCGACCGACGACCATGGCCTGATGTGACCATTTCTTCCTGGTCCGCTCGGATGGGCACCGCCGGTTCGGAGCCTGCCGGTGGCCCCCGCTACCGTCGACGCCCATGTCGAGCAGCAGCGCCCAGTTCATCTTCACGATGCACAAGGTGGGTCGCTTCCATCCGCCGGACCGCGAAGTCCTCAAGGACATCAGCCTCTCCTTCTACCCCGGCGCCAAGATCGGCGTGATCGGGTCGAACGGCTCGGGCAAGTCGTCCCTCCTGCGGATCATGGCCGGCCTCGACGACGGCTACACCGGCCAGGCACGCCTGTCCCCCGGCTTCAGCGTCGGCCTGCTCGAGCAGGAGCCGCAGCTCGACCCGACCAAGGACGTGAAGGGCAACGTGATGGACGGCGTGGCCGAGGTGGCGGGCCTCCTCGCGCGCTACGACGCCGTGCTGGCCATGTACGCCGACCCCGACGCCGACTACGACAAGATCGGCGCCGAGCAGGCGGAGCTCGAGGCCAAGATCCAGGCCGCCGGCGCCGACGACCTCGACCGTCACATCGAGATCGCCATGGATGCGCTGCGGCTGCCGCCCGGCGATGCCGATGTCACCACCCTCTCCGGTGGCGAGCGTCGTCGGGTCGCGCTGTGCCGGCTCCTGCTGTCGCATCCTGATCTGCTGCTCCTCGACGAGCCCACCAACCACCTCGATGCCGAGTCGGTGGCCTGGCTCGAGCGGACGCTGCGCGACTACCAGGGCACGGTCGTCGCCATCACCCACGACCGCTACTTCCTCGACAACGTGGCCAAGTGGATTCTCGAGCTCGACCGGGGCAAGGGCCATCCCTTCGAGGGCAACTACTCCTCGTGGCTCGAGCAGAAGCAGGCCCGTCTGGCCACCGAGGAGAAGGCCGACTCCACCCGCAAGCGCACCCTGGAGCGCGAGCTCGAGTGGGTGCGCATGGCGCCGAAGGCTCGCCAGGCCAAGGGCAAGGCTCGCCTGGCCGCCTACGACAAGCTGCGAGCAGAGGCCGAGGAGGCCGAGCGGGGCGCCGATCGCCTGCAGATCCAGCTGCCCACCGGCCGCCGGCTCGGTGGCGTGGTCATCGAAGCCAACGGCGTGGCAAAGGGGTACGGCGACCGGCTGCTGTTCGAGGACCTCGAGTTCAAGCTCCCGCCGGCCGGCATCGTGGGGGTGATCGGTCCCAACGGCGCCGGCAAGACGACGCTGTTTCGAATGATCACGGGCCAGGAGCAGCCCGACACCGGCACGTTCACCGTCGGCGAGACGGTGGACCTCGCCTACGTGGACCAGAGCCGCGACAGCCTCGACCCCGATGCCACCGTCTACGAGGAGATCACGGGCAACGTCGAGTTCATGAAGGTGGGCAACCGCGAGGTCAACGGGAGGGCCTACGTGTCCAACTTCAACTTCAAGGGCTCCGATCAGCAGAAGAAGGTGGGGCTGCTGTCGGGCGGCGAGCGCAACCGCGTGCTGCTGGCCAAGATGCTGAAGGAGAGCGCCAACGTGCTGCTCCTCGACGAGCCCACCAACGACCTCGACGTCGACACGCTCCGCGCCCTCGAGGACGCCCTCGAGGCCTTCGCCGGTTGCGCCGTCGTGATCAGCCACGACCGGTGGTTCCTCGACCGCATCGCCACCCACATCCTGGCCTTCGAGGGCGACAGCGTGGTGCGCTGGTTCGAGGGCAACTTCTCGGAGTACGAGGACTGGCGCCACAAGGAGCTGGGCGCCGAGGCCGACCAGCCGCACCGCATCAAGTACAAGCCGCTGCACCGCTGAGCGGCGGGGCGGGTCAGCCCACCGAGCAGCGTCAGCCCACGAGCAGCGTCAGCCCCCGAGCAGCGCCAGCACGAGCGTGCCCATCGCCTCGGCGTCGCCAGCGTCGGGGCGCAGCACCAGCTCCGGGGCGAGCGGCGCCTCGTACGGGTCGTCGATCCCGGTGAACCCGGTGATCTCGCCGGCCCGGGCCTTCTTGTACAAGCCCTTCGGGTCTCGCTGCTCGCACAGCTCGATGGGCGTGTCGACGAACACCTCGACGAAGGGCAGGTCGGCCTTCGCGTGGATGGCGCGCACCTGGTCGCGGTCGGAACGGTAGGGGCTGATGAGGGGCACGAGGGCCACCACGCCGGCGTCGGCGAGCAGTCGCGCGACATGGCCGACCCGACGCACGTTCTCGGCCCGGTCGGCGGCCGAGAACCCGAGGTCGCCGTTGAGCCCGAGCCGCAGGTTGTCGCCGTCGAGCACGTAGGCGGGCCGCCCGGCCTCCACGAGCAGCCGCTCACAGGCCGCCGCCACCGTCGACTTGCCCGACCCGGAGAGGCCGGTGAGCCACACGGTCGCACCCTGCGATGGGCGCGAGGTCCGGTCCACCTCACCGGCGTGCCAGGTGACGTTGTCGCTCACCGGGCGCCTAGCTGGGCTCGGTGGGGCCGAGGATCATGCCGGCGCCGACGGTGGTGTGGGTGGCCTCGTCGACGAGGATGAAGCTCCCCGTGGTGCGGTTGCGGCGGTACTCGTCGAAGAAGAGAGGCTGGGTTGTGCGCAAGGTCACTCGACCGATCTCGTTCAGGGACAGGCCGACCGAGTCCTCGTAGCGGTGCAAGGTGTTGATGTCGAGCTGGTACTGCAGGTCCTTCACCACGGCCCGCGCCCACCGAGTCGTGTGCTTGATGGCCAGCTTGGCTCCCTCGCGCAGCCAGCTCGACTCGGACATCCAGCACACCATGGCCTCGATGTCCTGGCCCGCATGCGGCTGGTTCCGGGGGCGCACGATCATGTCGCCCCGGGAGACGTCGACGTCGTCGGTCAGCCGCAGGGTGACCGACATGGGCGCGAACGCCTCGTCGATCGGACCGTCGGCGGTGTCGATCGACGCGATGGTGGACGGGAAGCCCGACGGGAGCACGACCACCTCGTCACCCGGCTTCAGCACGCCGCCCGCCATCTGCCCCGCGTAGCCGCGGTAGTCGTGGGTGGCGTGATCGGTCTGGTTCTGCGGACGGATGACGTACTGCACGGGGAAGCGAGCGTCGATCAGGTTCCGGTCAGAGGCGATGTGCACCTCTTCGAGGTGGTGCAGCAGCGACGTGCCCTCGTACCACGGCATGTTGTGGGACCGGTCGACGATGTTGTCGCCGAGGAGCGCCGACACCGGGATGAACGTGAGGTCGTGGATGTCGAGCTTCATGGCGAAGCTCCGGAACTCGTTGCGGATCTCCTCGAAGCGCTCCTCGCTCCAGTCGACGAGGTCCATCTTGTTGACGCACAGCACCAGGTGCGGGATGCCGAGCAACGACGAGAGGAAGGCGTGGCGACGGGACTGCTCGAGGATCCCCTTGCGGGCGTCGATGAGGATGAGGGCGAGGTCGGCCGTCGACGCGCCCGTGACCATGTTGCGCGTGTACTGGGTGTGGCCGGGCGTGTCGGCGATGATGAACTTGCGCTTCGGGGTGGAGAAGTAGCGGTAGGCGACATCGATCGTGATGCCCTGCTCGCGCTCCGCCCGCAGACCGTCGGTGAGCAGGGCCAGGTTCGTGTGCTCGTCACCGCGCTCGCGCGAGGTGCGCTCCACGGCCTCGAGCTGGTCCTCGAAGATGGCCTTCGAGTCGTAGAGGAGCCGACCGATGAGGGTCGACTTGCCGTCGTCCACGGAGCCGGCGGTGGCCAGGCGGAGCATCTCCATCAGCACATCCCCATCAGAAGTAGCCCTCGCGCTTGCGATCTTCCATGCCGGCCTCGCTGATCCGGTCGTCGGCCCGGGTGGCCCCCCGCTCGGTGAGGCGAGTGGCCGCGATCTCGGCGATGACCTGCGCCAAGTCGGCCGCCGGTGACTCGACGGCCCCGGTGCAGGTGACGTCGCCCACCGTGCGGAACCGCACCGTGCGCTCCTCCACCTCTTCACCCGGCAGGCGCGGGATCAGCGGTGAGTCGTCCATCCACATCCCATCGCGCTGGAACACCCGGCGCCGATGGGCGAAGTAGATCTGGGGGAGCTCGATGTCCTCGTCGGCGATGTACTGCCAGATGTCGAGCTCGGTCCAGTTGCTGAGCGGGAACACCCGGATGTGCTCCCCGTGGCGGTGCCGGCCGTTGTAGAGGCTCCACAGCTCGGGGCGCTGGTTCTTCGGGTCCCACTGGCCGAACTCGTCCCGGAAGGAGAACACCCGCTCCTTGGCGCGCGCCTTCTCCTCATCGCGTCGAGCACCACCGAACACGGCGTCGTAGCGCTGCTCCTCGATCCCGCGCAGCAAGGTGGCGGTCTGCAGGCGGTTCCGGCCGGCCCGAGGCCCCGTCTCCTCGACGGACAGCCCCGCGTCGATGTCGTCCTGCACGTGGGCAACCACGAGGCGCGCCCCCACCTTGGCCACGGTGTGATCGCGGAAGGCCAGGATCTCGGGGAAGTTGTGGCCCGTGTCGACGTGCATGACCGGGAAGGGCACCTTGGCCGGGGCGAACGCCTTCACGGCCAGGTGGAGCATCACCACCGAGTCCTTGCCGCCGGAGAACAGGAGGGCGGGCCGCTCGAACTCGGCCGCGACCTCACGGATGATGTGGAGGGCCTCGGCCTCGAGGGCCCGCAGGTGCGACAGCTCGTACGTGGCAGGCATGGAGCGATCAGGGTAAATCCCGACCAAACTGGTAAGCAATCTCTGTGCCGAGCTCGAACCCCTCCTCGTCCGACCACGAGCTCGCCGGCCGGGCCGCCACCGAGGCCGGCCGGCTCCTGGTCGAGGTCCGTGCACAGATGGAGGGCCAAGGGGCGTGGCCCGAGGACGTGGGCGACGCCGGCGACAAGCGCGCCCACGACTTGCTCGTCGCCCTGCTGCGCCGTGAGCGCCCGAACGACGCTGTGCTCTCCGAGGAGGGGCGGGACGACCTGGCTCGGCTCGATGCCTCCCGGGTGTGGATCATCGACCCGCTCGACGGCACCCTCGAGTTCAGTGAGCAAGGCCGAGCTGATTGGGCCGTGCACGTGGCCCTCACCATCGACGGCACCGTGGCCGCCGGCGCCGTCGCCCTCCCGGCGCGCAGGATCACGCTGGTCACAGACCCTGCGCCCGTCGCCACCCCTGCATGGCCCGGCCCACCCCGACTGGTCGTGTCTCGGTCGCGACCACCCCACCAAGCGCTGCGCATCCGAGATGCACTGGGCGGCGAGCTCCTGCCCCTGGGGTCAGCGGGGGCCAAGGCGATGGCCGTGGTGCTCGGCGAGGCCGAGGTCTACGCCCACGCGGGCGGCCAGTACGAGTGGGACAACGCCGCGCCAGCCGCAGTGGCTCTGGCGGCGGGCCTGCACGCCAGTCGACTGGACGGCTCGCCGCTCGTCTACAACCGGCGCGATCCCTGGCTGCCCGACCTGCTCATCTGCCGGCCGGAGCTCACCGATGCCGTGCTCGCCGCCCTCCGCACCTGACCCGGCTCGCGCATCGCCGAGCTGAACTCCTCCACGCGCCCCTTGCCGGCATCCTTGGCGGCGTACATGGCGATGTCGGCGTCCTTGAGCGCCTCCTCGGCTGAGTCGTAGCTCCCGGCCGCCAGGCCCACGCTGGCGCTGACGTCGAGCTCCTGCGCTCGGACGGCGAAGGGGACGTCGAAGGCAGCCAGGATGCGCTCGGCCAACAGCGTGCCGTCGATCCGGGCCGACTCCCCGTCGACCAAGATGGCGAACTCGTCGCCGCCCAGCCGAGCGACGGTGTCGCCGGGTCGCACGCACGCACGAAGCCGCTCGGCCACCAGCCCCAGCAGCCGATCGCCGGTGTCGTGGCCCAGGGTGTCGTTCACCACCTTGAAGTCGTCGAGGTCGATGAACAGCACGGCCACCTCCTGAGCCCGGCGCGGGGACAGGGCGTGCTCGAGCCGGTCTCGGAAGAGCGCTCGGTTGGCCAGCGCGGTGAGCGGGTCGTGGAAGGCCTGGAACTGGAGCTCCGCCTCACGGCGACGCAGCGCGAGCACCGTCTCTTCGAGGTGCCGGGTGAGATCGCGGTTCTCGAGCAGCGTCACCGCCTGACGGACCACGACGAAGAAGACGAGGATGCCACCAGCGGTCCCGAGGAACGGGCCGAACCCCTGGTTCGAGATGGCCCGGGCCGCGAACACCCCGCCGGCCGCCATGACCGCGAGGTTGGGGAGGATCACGCCCAGCAGCGGGCTGCCTTCCGCCACCTCTGTGCCCGATGCCTCATCCGGCCGTGCCGTGTCGTCGCGGCGCAGTGCCACGCAGGCGGCGTAGGCCAGGCAAGCGAACCCGAGCGGCCAACCAGCGTCGGTCACCGGATCGCTGGCATAGCTGCCGGTGGCGGTGAGGTAGGCGAACGATCCATCGGCGATGGCGAGCAGGAACACACCGCCCGCGATCCAGGGCAACGGCCCCGCCAACCGGCGTGTCCGTCGCACCACCACGGCGAGGACCACGGCCAAGATCACGATGTCGGCACTCGGATAGGTGACAGCCAGGACCTGGGCCAGCACCCCACCCTCGCGCTCCCGGTAGATGACGCCGAGGAACGTGCCGTAGCCGGCGAACAGCAGGGCTGTCAGGGTGATGCAGCCGTCGACGACCGCTCGCAGACGCCCCATCGAGCGCAGCGAGTCCGACGGGAACAGCAGCACACCGGCCAAGAGCAGGGGAATCGACGCCACGAAGCCGACATCGGCCGGCCCGGGATACGGGACCGCCTCGTGGCGCACCACCTCGAACCACGTCCAGACAGCTTGGCCGAGGCCCCACGATGCCGCGCCCAGGGCGAGCAGGATCCACGCCAGGCGCGCCCGTCCGTTCGTCTGGTGTGCCACCCGGGTCGCCAGCGGCACCGTCAGCACCAGAGGCACCAGCATCTGCACGAGGTCGTTGGCCGCGGTGACCGACGACGGAGCACCGGGGGCGACGGCCAGGTAGGCGACGAACAGCGTGGCACCGGCCGCGAGACCTGGCAGAGCCGTTCTGCTGCTCGATCTGCCCGGTGGGGCCCAAATCGTCACATCTGTGTCATCGGCGGCCGACGAGCGGACCTGTACCCGTCAAGCCGATGATCGTCATGCCTCGAGGATCGTGACGGTGCCGAGGTCGCCGTTGACCTCCACCAGGGCGCCGTCGGGGATGCGCCGCGTGGCGTCGGTCACCGAGACCACGCACGGGATCCCGAGCTCGCGGCTGACGATGATGGCGTGCGACAAGGGAGCGCCGACGTTCACGACCACAGCGGCCGAGGGCACGAACAGAGGTGTCCACGACGGATCCGTGATCTCGGCGACCAGGACGTCGCCGGGCTCCAGCGCTCCAGGATCGTGGCTGCTGGCGATGACCCTGGCCACCCCGCGCGCCGTGCCCGGGCACCCTGGGATGCCCTCGAGCACGTCGCCCACAGCGGCCACGGCCACCGGGCGGGCGTCACGAATCGGCCAGGTGCTCATGGGCGGGGGGTCACCCTCGAACACGAAGGGGGGCTCCAGGGCCCGCAGCGCCTCGTAGCCCGCCTCACGACGCCGCAGCTCGTCGACCATGGCGGCAGGATCGGCCAGGAAGGCATCGAGCTCCTCGGCCTGGAGCATGCCGTACTCGCCCTCGGTGTCGAAGATGCCCCGTTCCACCATGCGACGTCCGAGCTCCTGCATCGTCACCCGGCACTCGTGCACGAGGCGGATGGCGTTGGTCTTGGAGCGCTCCCGGCCGGCCAGGAACACCGTCGACGCGTGCAGCGCGGCCGCCACCTGGCCCTGCGCCTCGGGGTCGGCCGCCATGGCCTCCAGCAGGGCCGCACCCAGCGCCTCACGCTCGTCGGAGCGCGCCGACTGGTGGGCCTGCGGAGCGGCCGACGCCGGCGACAACCGCATGCGGTCGATGGCCGCCAGTGCCAGCTCCGGGTGGGTCTCCCACGTCGGCGAGCGCATCTCCCACTCGTTCGGCCCGCGGCAGCCGTGCTCGTGGAGGAAGGCCTCGAGCTCGGCCTGGAACTGCCGGGCCGACTCGTCGCCGTCGGCGGCGAGCTGGGTCAGCCGACCCGGCAGGCCGGCCACACCCTCCTCGAAGGCGGCGGTGAGCGTGACCGACGCAGCAGCCCGTCGCCCGAGGTCCCACATCAACATCGAGGGCTGCGCCGACTCCACATCTCCCACGCCCGCGATGAGGCGCATGGCCATCGTCGGGTCGCCCGCCGCGGCAGCCGCCTGCTGGAGGATCCCGGTGGGGACCGTGGCCGAGTAGGTGATGAAGATGTGCTCGCCGAACAGTCGTCGGAAGTGTGCGCTCATGAGGTCGCGCAGGCGGTCCACCAGCGCTTGGTCGCTCATGTCGGTGAGATCGGGTCGAGCGTCGCGCAGCGCCTCCATCGCCGCCTGCTCCGTGACGAGGTTGGCGAGGTCGGGCGTCGTCAGGATCCACTGCAACGTGGCGCCCACCCGCTCCGTGAGGTCAGGGCGCTCGTCGGTGGGCTGCGGCTGGTAGGGCGGGATCCCCGGCTGCGTGCCGAAGAAGGTCGCATCGATGATCTCGGGGGTGAGGCCCGGAGTGCGCACGCCCAAGATCCGCGACAGCGTCACGTTGAGGTAGCAGTAGCCCCCGAACACCCCGATGATCTCGTTGTTGTCGGGGTCGTACTCGTCGAGGTCCACGGCCCCGAAGCGGGCAAAGGCATCCCGCCAGCCCGGCTCGGCCTGGGCGGTGATCCCGATGGTCGCCGTCAACGGGGTCACCGGGTCCGGGAACACCTCGCCCACGTTGGCTCGCGTGTAGATCGGGTAGCGGCGGCTCGGACGGCTGTCGACGATCCAGTGATCCATGTCTCCCCCTCGGTGTGACAGGCCCCCGCCGCCACGGCGGCAGGTTAGGACACCGCTGCGGCCAGTACCGGTGGCCGCGTCGCGAGCGCGAGACTCCCTGCACCATGCGTGCAACACCGATCGATCCGCCTGCCGACCTCGCCATCGGGAGCTTCACCGATGATGCTCCCTGGCTCGTCGACCCCGATCCCGACGCCATGCCGTGGCGTCGCGCCGTGCCAGGCCTCCGTCGCCAGATCGCCATCGAGCTGCCGCGGCTGACGACGCCGGCCCGCATCCCTCCGGGGCTCCGAGTGGTGCGCACCGTGCGCCTCATCGGCACGGCGCTCGTGCTGTGGGCCGTGGGGGCGCGACGCAAGGGTGGCTCCGCCTCCCAGGCCGACGTGTCCCGACGGCTCCGCGAGGCGGCGGAGCGGCTGGGCCCCACCTACATCAAGCTCGGCCAGATCATCTCGTCGGGTGAGGGGATCTTCCCCGAGGAGCTCGTGCAGGAGTTCCGCAAGTGCCGCGACCAGGTTCCCCCGGAGCCCTTCAGCGTGGTCCGCCGGGTGGTGGAGGAGGACCTCGGTCGACCGCTCGAGGAGGTGTTCAGCCGCTTCCACCCGGTGCCGTTGGCCGCCGCGTCGATCGCCCAGGTGCACGAGGCGACCCTGCACACCGGCGAAGACGTCGTGGTCAAGGTGCAGCGCCCGTCGGTCGGCGAGCTCGTCCACAAGGACCTGAAGGTGATGGCGTGGATCGCCCCGTTCACGGTGGGGCGCATCCCCATCGCGGCGCTGGCCAACCCACCCGCCCTCGTCGAGCTCTTCGCCGAGACCATCACCGAAGAGCTCGACTTCCGGATCGAGGCCCAGAACATGCTCGATGTGGCCCGGTCGTTCGCCGAGCTGGACCAGCGCGACTACGTGATCCCTCGCCCCCATCCCACCCTCGTCACCCCCCGGGTGCTCGTCATGGAGCGTCTGTCCGGCTTCAAGTTCGACGACGTGGTGGGGATGCAGGGCGCCGGTGTCGACACCGAGGCCGTGGTGCGCACGGGGATGATCGGCTTCATGGAGGGGGCCATGATCCACGGCATCTTCCACGGCGACCTCCACGGCGGCAACCTGCTGGTCCGCCCCGATGGTCGCACCGCCCTGCTCGACTTCGGGATCGTCGGACGGCTCTCGGAGCCGCGGCGACTCGCCTTCTTGCGCCTCCTCATGTCGGCCACGGCCAACGACATCCACGGCCAGCTGGCCGCCCTGCGCGATCTGGGCGCCCTGCCCCCCGACACCGACCTCGATGCCGTGATCCGCGACCTCGGCCTCGACAAGCCCGTCGTCGACCCCACCACCATGGACGCCGACGAGCTGGTCAACGAGATCCAGAAGACCATCAAGGCCCTCCTCGGCATCGGCGCTCGCCTGCCGAAGGAGCTGATGCTCTTCATCAAGAACATGGTGTTCCTCGACGGCGCCATCGCCACGCTGGCGCCCGACCTCGACATCATCGGCGAGATCGGGGCGGTGTCGATGCACTTCGCCACCACCCACGGCGAGCGGCTGGCCGGCGAGCTCGGCTTCGACCCCGACAGCTACCAGCTCGACCTGTCGGGTGTGCGGGCCAGCTTCGGCTACGAGCAGGGCACGGAAGGCGCCGTCACCTACCGAGAGCTGCAGGAACGGCGAGAGGTCATCCGCAGTCGCCTGCAGAAGCGCAGCAAGTGAGGCTCGTCGTCGCCCGCTGCTCGGTCGACTACGAGGGCCGCCTGTCGGCCCACCTGCCCATGGCCACCCGACTCATCATGGTGAAGGCCGACGGTTGCGTCGCCATCCACGCCGATGGCGGTGCCTACAAGCCCCTCAACTGGATGAACGCGCCCAATCGTCTGGTGGAGAGCGACGAGCACTGGACCGTCACCAACCCCAAGGGCGAGCAGCTGGTCATCACGATCGACGAGGTGCTGTCCGACTCCGCCCACGAGCTGGGGGTGGACCCGGGGCTCCAGAAGGACGGGGTCGAGGCGCACCTCCAGGAGCTGCTGGCCGCCGCCTGTCACCGACTCGAGGCCGGGATGGTGCTCGTCCGCCGCGAGCACCGCACCGAGATCGGACCGGTCGATCTCCTCTGCCGCGACGCCGAGGGGCGAGCGGTGGCCGTCGAGATCAAGCGCCAAGGCGGCATCGACGGCGTGGAGCAGCTCGCCCGCTACCTCGAGTTCCTCGAGCGCGACCCCTCGCTGCGTCCGGTCCGGGGCATGTTCGTGGCCCAGGTCATCAAGCCACAGGCCAAGGCGCTGGCCGCCGAGCGCGGCATCGTGTGCGTTGAGATCGACTACGACACGCTCCGCGGGATCGAACGGGCCCAGACGTCGCTCTTCTGATCGCCCTGCACGATGCCGGCCTGATCGATCTGCACCATTCCCGTCTTTTTCTGTCCAATGACGCGAATCGGGCGTACCATCCGAACAGGGCGACGGGTTGGTTGCGAGCGCACATGGGCTCGGTCTCCCGGGGAGGTGCGCCATGGAGGGATCCTCAGGCCGGGCCGGGCGAGCCGTCACGGTGCTCGTCGCCGATGATGACCACGACATCGTCGAGTACCTCACGCTCACCCTGCGCCTTCAGGGCTTCGAGGTGGTCGGCACAGCGACCGATGCCGACGGCGTGGCCCGCCTCGCGGCCAGCCTGCACCCCGACGTGGTGCTGCTCGACCTCGGCATGCCGGGCGGTGGACGCTCCGCGGCGACCCTGATCAGCGCGTCGAGCCCGACGACGCGGATCGTGATCTTCACGGCCGACGCCGGGGGCAGCGAGCTGCTGGCCCTGCTCCAGTCGGGGATCCATGGCTACGTCATCAAGGGCGAGGCCCCGGCGCGGTTGGCCGAGGCCATCCACAGTGCCGTGGTCGGCGACGCCTACCTGGCGCCGGAGGTGAACAGGATCGCGGTCGGGGCCCTCAACCAGCGGCTCCAGTCGGAGGCGTTGGCCACCCTTCGCCGGGACGAAGAGCGTGCCCTGGTCGACGACGTCATCGATGCCACCCGCTTCCATCCGGTGCACCAGCCGATCATCGACCTCCGCACCAGCGGTGCCGTGGGCGTCGAGGCGCTCACCCGCTTCACGGCGACACCCTCCCGACCGCCGGACATGTGGTTCGCGGCAGCCGATCGCGTCGGCATGAAGGTGCCTCTGGAGCTGGCGACGGCTACAGCAGCCCTGATCGACCTCGACCGCCTTCCCTCCACGATGAGCATGACCCTCAACTTCTCCCCCGAAGCCGCCGTGTCGGGCCGTCTCGGCGAGGTGCTCGAGGGAGCTCCCCTCGATCGCATCATCATCGAGCTCACGGAGCACTCCCCGGTCGAGGACTACGGCGCCCTCAACGACGCCATCGCGCCCTGGCGGGAGCGCGGCACGCGCCTGGCCGTCGACGACGCTGGAAGCGGCTACTCCAGCTTCGCCCACATCCTCAAGATGCGGCCCGAGTTCATCAAGTTCGACATCAACCTGACCCACCACATCGACTCGGACCGGTCCCGCCAAGCGCTCGCTCGCGCCCTCGTCGGCTTCGCCTCGGAGATGGACGTGGCCGTGATCGCCGAGGGCGTCGAGTCGGCCGCCGAGCTCGACATGGTGGCCGGCCTGGGAACGCCGTTCGCCCAGGGGTTCCACCTCGGCCGTCCGCTGCCCCTCGATGACCAGCCGGCGTTGCTGGCGGGGACGCAGGGTCCCCACCAGCAACGCCATGGCCAGGTGGCCTGAGCCTCAGGCTGTGTAGGTGAGGCGGCCGGCGTCGATGACGACGCGGCCGTCCTGCCCGCAGGTCTGGAAGATGGCGCTGCCTGCGCCGTCGTCCCATGCGTTCACCGTGAGCGCCTCACCGGGCATCACGGGCGAGCTGAACCGGGCGTCCATGCCCCCGAAGCGAGCCGGGTCACCTCCGCACAGGGTGTGCAGGAGAGCCCGTCCGGTGAAGCCGTACGTGCAGAGCCCGTGCAGGATGGGCCGGTCGAAGCCGCCCATGGCGGCGAAGGCCGGGTCGCTGTGCAGCGGGTTGCGATCACCGGAGAGGCGGTACAGGAGCGCCTGATCGGTGCGGGTCTGCACGGTCACGCTGTGATCAGGCGCCCGCTCGGGAGCGGCGTTGGCGGACCCGGACGGCCCGCGGTCGCCACCGAAGCCACCCTCGCCACGGATGAACGCCGACATGCGGGTGGAGAAGAGCGGCTCACCCGTCGCCACCAGCGTGGCCGTGGACTCGGTCACCACGACCGCGCCCTTGCCCTTGTCGTAGATGGCCGTGATCTCGCTGACGGCCTCCAGCTCGCCTTCCACCGGGATCTCGCGGTGCAGGGTGATGCCCTGCTCGCCGTGCACGAGCATGGCCGGGTTGAACGAGCCGATCTTGTCCCAGCCACCGCCGAGCGGGCCGAGCACGACGGCGATGGTGGGCAGGGCGCGCTGCGGGGCGCTCGAGGTGTTCTCGGTGGTGAACTCCAGCTCGGCGAGCGGGTCGGCAGCACCGGCCCCCACACCGAGGGCGTAGATCAGGCAGTCCTTGCTGGACCACGAACGTCGCGTGGGCTCCGACTTGCTCCCCACTGCTTCGGGGTTGATGGGCATGTGTGGTTGCTCCTACTTCTCGTCGTAGCCGAACATGTTGGCGTTGGGGCGGGCCTGGGCGACCAGCTCGGACACCTTGGCCCCGAGCTCGGACAGGTCGTCGGTGGGGTTCTCGAGGGTCGGGCCGCGGTGCCAGCCCTCGCTCACCGAGAGCATCCGGCCGCTGACGTCGAAGACACGACCCGTCACGTGGGCCGACTCGGGGCTGGAGAGCCAGCACACGATCGGTGCGATGTGCGCAGGGGACATCGTCGCCTTGTCCTCCTCTGACGCCTGGCCCATCCCCAGACCCTCGGTCATGCGGGTGAGAGCGGCGGGGGCGATGGCGTTGACCGTCACGCCGTAGCGAGCCAGCTCCTTGGCGGCGATCACCGTGAAGCTGGCGATGCCGGCCTTGGCGGCGCCGTAGTTGGTCTGACCGACGTTGCCGTAGATGCCCGACGGCGAGGAGGTGTTGATGATCCGGGCGTCGTTGGTCTCGCCGGCCTTGGAGCGCTCACGCCAGTAGGCGGCCGCGTGACGAGACGGGGCGAAGGTGCCCTTCAGGTGCACCTTGATCACCGCGTCCCACTCCGCCTCGCTCATGTTGGTGAGCATGCGGTCGCGCAGGATCCCGGCGTTGTTGATGAGGATGTCGAGGCCGCCGAAGGTGGTGACGGCGGCCTGGATGAGGCGCTCGGCGCCGTCCCAGTCGCTGATGTCATCGGTGTTGGCCAGCGCCTCGCCGCCCATGGCGATGATCTCGTCGACCACCTCCTGGGCGGGGCCCCGGTCGTTGCCCTCGCCGTCCATCGATCCGCCGAGATCGTTGACCACGACCTTGGCGCCGTGGTGGACCAGCAGCAGCGCGTGCTCGCGGCCGATGCCACGGCCGGCCCCGGTCACGATCGCGACGCGGCCCTCGCAGAGCTTGGTCATCTCTTCGCACTCCCCCTCAGGTCTCGGACCGGGGTGGTCCGAAGCAGTGGCTCTTCGTCTAGCGCACCGTGTCGAAGAGGGGCGAATTCCGCAGCACGCCCACCGCGTGCGAGGCTGACCGCCCCATGGACGAGCAGATCGCCGAGTCGTCATCGGAGGCCCCACAGGAGCCCCAACCGATCGCGGAGGCCTCCCCGGCGGCCCACCTCGAACCCGCCTCCCACCGGCGTCGCTGGCTCCTCCCCGCGCTGATGACGCCCATCGTGGGGATCGTGCTCATCGTGATCGCGTGGGCGGTGGCGACCAGCTCCGGCGGCGTGCCACGCAACGTCCGCCTCGCCGGTGTGGAGATCGGGGGGCTGTCCGAGGCCGAGCTCTCAGCGCGCGTCGCCGCCCTGGCGGAGGAGTTCGCGGCCACCCCCGTCGAGCTGGTCGCCGGCGACCACAGCTACACGACCACGGCCGGCGCGATCGGGCTCCTGATCGACGAAGACCGCACCGCCAGCAGCGCGCTCACCGTCGGCGAGGACGGCTTCGTGGCGCTCCGGCCCTTCGAGTGGGTGCGGAGCTTCATCAGCGAGCGCCACGCAGCACCGCAGTTCCAGGTGAGCGACGAGCGCGTGGCCGCCACCACCGTGGAGCTCGAGGGCGATGACCGCACACCGCCGACGGAGCCCACCGTCGAGCTCG
>JBKJIL010000257.1:0-24231 GCA_046598435.1 Acidimicrobiales bacterium | reverse complement strand
GGCGTCGACGACCGTGCCGGGGGTGGTGGGGATGCGCGCCGTGAGGAACTGCTGCCGCCCGCCGGTGGCGGTGATGAAGCACACGTCCTGGCTGTCGGGCTTGTCGGCCGTCGCCAGCCCGAGTCGGGCCGCGGCCGCCCGCACCTGCGCCTTGGTGAGGTGCCCCACAGGGAAGCGGACGCGGGCCAGCACGTCCTGGTCGAGCATGTGGAGCACGTAGGACTGGTCCTTGGCCGGATCGGCGCCGCGAGCGACCCGTCGGGTGCCGTCGGCGCGCACCACCACGCGAGCGTGGTGACCGGTCGCCAGGGTGGCGAACCCGAGGGCCTCGGCCCGGCGCAGGAGACGATCGAACTTGAGGTGGCGGTTGCACTCGATGCACGGGTTGGGGGTGCGGCCGGCGGCGTGGTCGGCGACGTACGGGCCCACGACGTGCGCGTCGAAGTCGTCGCCGAAGTTGAAGACGTGGTGCTCGATGCCCAGGCGTCGCGCCACGCTGCGGGCGTCGTCCACATCGGCCACCGAGCAGCACCCCGAGTCGGACTCGCCGCCCCACAGCTTCAACGTCACGCCCACCACCTCGTGGCCCGCCTCGAGCAGCAGGGCGGCCGCCACCGAGGAGTCGACGCCACCCGACAGGGCCACCAGCACGCGCTCGGCCGCCACCGTCATGCCGGCCGTCCCCCGGCGCTGTGGGCCTGCAGGCGGGCCGCCGATGCCAGCACGGCGGCGACGGCCGCATCGACGTCAGCCTGGGTGGTGGACCAGCCGAGCGACAGCCGCACCGAGCCGCCGGTCAGGGCCGGCTCGATGCCGAGCGCGCCCAGCACGTGGGAGCGCTGCTGGGCGCCGCTGGCACAGCTCGACGCGGCTGACGCCAGCACCCGATGGTCGTGCTCGAGGAGGAACAGGAGCGCCTCGCTGTCGACGCCCGGCAGGCACAGGTTGGCGATGCCCGGGACCACGTGCCTGCGATCGCCGTCTGGCACCGCGCTCTGGACGGCGCCCGGCACCCCTCGGAGCACGGCGTCCGCGATCTCGTCGCGCCACCGTGCGACGCGAGCGCCCAGCTCGTCTCGGTCACGGGCGGCCAGCTCCGCGGCTACCGCGAAGGCCACCGCGCTGGCCACGTCCTGGGTACCGCTGCGGCGCTCGCGCTCCTGGCCGCCCCCCAGCTGCTGCGGCTCGATCCCGACGCCGTCTCGCACCACCAGGACACCGATGCCGCGTGGGCCACCGCACTTGTGGGACGCCAGGGTGACGAGGTCAGCGGCCTCGGCGTGGCGGCGGAGGTCGAGCCAGCACAGCGCCTGGGCGGCATCCGCATGCAGCAGAGCGCGCGGAGCGTGCTCCCGCACCACCTCGGCGATGGCATCGAGTGGCTGGATCGTGCCCACCTCGTTGTTGACGAGGGCCACCGACACCACGCGCACCTCAGGGTCGAGAGCCGCCGCCAGCTGCCCGAGATCGACGAGGCCACGCCGATCGACGCCCACCGCTCGCCCGCCTGACCGCTCCACCGGGTGCAGGACCGCGTGGTGGTCGGTGGTCAGGCAGACCGCGGTGCCGCCGGTGGCCCCGATCGAGCCGCGCACGGCCAGGCTGTCGGCCTCCGTGCCGCCGCTGGTGAACACGATCTCGCCCGCCTGGCAGCCCACGACGAGGGCCAGCCGCTCGCGCGCCTCGTCGAGCGTCGTGCGGGCCGCTCGGGCCAGCGCATGGGCACCTGACGGGTTCCCGTAGGTGCCGGTGAGCAGCGGCACCATGGCGGCAACGGCCTCCGGCCGCATCGGCGTGCTGGCCGCGTGATCGAGGTAGTGCCACCGCTCGGCCGCTGCCGCCCCGGGCACGTCACCGGTCGCGTCGCCGGTCAGGTCGTTGCTCATGTCGGGGGCTCGAAGCCACCCGGAGCCGCCGGGGCGGCGTCGGGCTGCGTGACCGTCTCGGGCACGGCCGGCGGGACTGGGGGCGGCGGTGGCGGCGGTGGGGGCGGCACGCTCCACGCGGGCGGGGGCGGGGGCGGCGCGAGGGTCGACGTCGGGGCGGGCACCGACCAGGTGGGGGGCGGGCCGCCGTGGCGGCGCTGGTAGGCGGAGGCCACGCACTGCAGGAACTGATCCGCGTAGACGCCCGGCGGGGCGTGGTGGACCATGACCTGGCTCAGAGGGGTGGCCAAGCGCACCGAGAGCGACGCCCGGGCCTCCGGCGAGAGGTCGGCCACCCGCAGCAGGTAGGAGCGCACCAGGCCGAACTGGGCGTCGGTGACAGCGCTCACGTCGAGCGTGTGGGCGTACCCCTCGAGGCCGGCGGGCGGGTTGAACCACACGGCGGCGGGCCGGGTCGTGGCCGTGCGCTCGCGCAGCACCATCGTCCCGGCGAAGACGTCGCCCAGGCGCTGGCTCCGGGTGGAGAAGAGCGCCACCAGCACGGCGATGAGACCGCCGGGCACGAGCAGGAAGTCGACCAGTCCCAGCGCCGAGCGGATGAAGGCATGACGGCCACTGATGGGCGCGCCCTCGACGGTGACCACGCGGAGCCCCATCGCCGCCTTGCCCGGCGAGCGGCCCCGCATCAGGACCTCGCACAGGATCGGGTAGCCCAGCAGCACGAAGGCCACGCCGCCGATGATCACGACGAGCGGCACCCATCCGTCGCCGCCCAGCACACCCGTCGCGATGAGGATCACGGCCAGCAGCACCAGCGCCTGGACGATGGCGTCGATGGATCGGGCGAGCGCCCGCGAGGCGATCCCCGCCGTGTCGAACTCCAACACGACGGCCTCAGGGGTGACGATGCCGCGCTGGGTGATGGCCATCGGCTCGCTACGGTACCGGCACCGCCGTGGACGTCGACCGCTTCATCGCCAGCAACCAGGCCAGCTGGACCAGGCTCGACGAGCTCACGCGCCTGCCCAAGCGCTCCCTCACGCCCCCCCAGGTCGACGAGCTGGTGCGGCTCTACCAGCGGACCTCGGCCCACCTGTCCCACGTCCAGACCGAGTGGGCCGACCCCGCCCTGGTGGCCCGCCTCACGCGGTTGGTGGCCAACGCCGCCGGCCTGCTCTACAGCACGCGGGCCCGATCGGCGGCGGGTGTGGGCCGGTTCTTCACCACCAGCTTCCCGGCCGCCGTGTGGCACGTTCGCCGGTTCGTGGTCGCCGCCGCCCTGCTGCTCCTGGTCCCAGCAGCGGTCATGGGCACCTGGCTGGCCAGCTCCGAGGAGGCCCTGCAGGCGTCCGGACCTGACGCCGTGCGGGCCGCCTACGTGGCCGAGGACTTCGAGTCGTACTACTCGTCAGCACCCGCCGGGCAGTTCGCCACGCAGGTGACGGTCAACAACATCCAGGTCTCGATCCTGGCCTTCGCCGCCGGCGCGCTGCTGTGCGTCGTCACGGCTTACCTGCTCATCACGAACGGGGCCAACGTCGGGCTGGCGGCAGGCATGTTCGCCGCCGCCGGCGAGCAGCCGAAGTTCTGGGGCCTGATCCTGCCCCACGGCGTGCTGGAGCTGTCGGCGGTGATCGTGGCCGGGGCGGCCGGTCTCTCCATCGGGTGGGCCATCGTCGCGCCGGGCGACAGGGTTCGCAGCGTGGCCCTGGCCGATGAGGGCCGACGGGCGGCCGCCATCGTGCTGGGGCTGATGCTGGCGTTCATCGTCGCCGGCACGATCGAGGGGTTCGTCACCCCGAGCTCGCTGCCGACGGCGGCGCGCGTCGGCGTGGGGATGGCGGCCGGAGTGGCCTTCTGGACCTACGTCGTCACGCTCGGTCGACGCGCTGCGGCGGCGGGCTACACCGGCGCCATCGGCGAGCACGACCGCCTCACCGCTAGAGGGAGCCGCGGGCCTTGAGGTCGAGGTAGGTGTCGGCCAGGCGGGGGGCCAGCTCGCCGGCGGGGGCGTCGACGACGACGGCCCCCAGGCCGCGGAGACGGGCCACGGTGCGGTCTCGCTCCACGAGAGCGGCGGTGGCGGCGGCCGCCCGATACGCCTCCTCGGGGTCGGCGGGCTCGCGGGCAGCCCAGCCGACGATGTCGGGATCGCGCACTGCGGCGATGACGACGAGGTGGTGGCGCACGAGCAGCGGCAGGGCCGGGAGGAGCGACTCCCCCACCGCCTGCTCCACCAGGTCGGTGAACAGCACGATGAGCGAACGCCGCTTGAAGCGGGCCAGCGCCTGCGCGAAGGCGCCGCGGTAGTCGCTCTCCGCGAGGACCGGGTCGAGTGCGTACATGGCCTCCGCCACGCGGCCGAGCTGCGCTCGCCCGGCGTGGGCCGGCAGCACCGAGCGCACCTCCCGGTCGAACACAACCAGGCCGCATCGGTCGCCGAGGCGGGTGGCCACCGTGGTGAGGCACATCACGGCGTCCATGGCGTGCTCCACCCGGGGCACGTCGGCCACCCGGCCGGCCATCACCCGCCCGTTGTCGAGCAGCAGCAACACCGTCTGGTTCCGTTCGGCGCGATAGGTGCGCACCATGGCCTTGCCCGCCCGGGCCGTGGCCGCCCAGTCGATGCGGCGCACCTCGTCGTCGACGCCGTACTCACGGAGCTGGTCGAACTCCGTGCCGCCGCCGCGCCCCTTGGCCGAGCGCAGGCCCACCTCGAGGATCCGCGCCCGGTTGATCCGCAGCTCGGCCTCGGCTCGGCTGGCGAACACCGGGTGCACGCGCAGCACCGCGGGGCGGCGCAGCGTCCGCTGTCGGGCGCCGAGACCCAGTGGCCCCTCCACCCGCACGACCAGGTCGGTGATGTCGAAGCGCCCTCGCCGGGTGGGCCGGAGGGTGGCCCGGCCGGCAAGCCGGGCACCCGGCGGCACCACACCGTGGAGTCGGCGGGTGGAGGCGGCCAGCGACGGCGCCAGGTCGTCGGCCAGGCTCACCCGCAGGCGTCGCGCCGACGGGTTCCACAGCGTCCAGCAGACCTCACCCTCCCCGCGCAGCACGAGCACAGGAGGCAGCGACCGCTCGACCTGCAGCCCGTTCGGGTCGACGGCCAGCAGGGCGTCCACGAGGGCCAGACCGACCAGCATCACGTCGAGCACCAGCAGCGGCGCCAGCAGCCCGCGCCCCGGCAGCACCAGCGCCAGCAGCGCGCCCATGGCGGCCACGACGGCCAGGCGACGGGTGGGGACGGGGCGCATCGGGACGGGCGGACCGGTCAGCGAGGGACCGCGACGGTGGCCAGGATGCCGTCGAGCACGGCGTCGGCGGTGACGCCCTCGAGCTCCACCTCGGGGCGCAGCTGGATGCGGTGGCGCAGAGCCGGCTTGGCCATGGCCTTCACCTCGTCGGGGGTGAGGAAGGTGCGTCCTGAGAGCCAGGCCCACGCCTTGGCCGCGTGCAGCAGCATGGCGGTGCCACGCGGCGACACGCCGAGTGACAGCGAAGGCGACTCCCGGGTGGCCCGAGCCAGGCTCACCAGGTAGCCGAGCACCGCGGGGTCAACGACGATCTGGTCGACCTGGACCCGGCCGGACGCCAGGTCGGCCACCGTGGCCACCGGACGGACGACCGACGCCACGTCGTGCGGGTCGAGGCCCTGGTCGTGGCGGTGCAGCACCTCCTGCTCCTGCTCCGCGGTCGGGTAGCCCATCTGCAGCTTGAGCAGGAACCGGTCGAGCTGGGCCTCGGGCAGCGGGTAGGTGCCCTCGTACTCCACCGGGTTCTGGGTGGCGACCACGATGAACGGGTCGGGCAACGGGCGGGCCTGGCCCTCGACGGTCACCTGCCGCTCCTCCATGGCCTCCAGCAGGGCGGCCTGGGTCTTGGGTGGCGTGCGGTTGATCTCGTCGGCCAGCAGCAGGTTGGTGAACACCGGCCCCTCCCGGAAGTGGAAGCCGCCGCCCGGGGCCGCCGTGGTCCCTGAGTAGATGAGCTGTCCCACCACGTCCGAGGGCATGAGGTCGGGGGTGAACTGCACCCGGGTGAACTCGAGGTCGAGGGCGGCCGCCAGGGCCTTGGCGAGCAGCGTCTTGGCGACGCCGGGAACCCCCTCCAGCAGCACGTGGCCGCCGACGAGCAGCGCGGTGACGAGACCGGACAGGGCGCCGTCCTGACCGACGACCACCTTGGCGACCTCCTCTCGCACCGCGAGCACGGCTGCGCGCGGGTCGGTCGGGGTGGGCGGGGCGGGGGGCAGGCTCATCGTAGGACCTCCTGGTGGATGGACGACACGGCTCGGGCAACGTCCACGAGCTCGGCGTCGGTGGTGACGGGCCGGTCGCCGATGGCAGACAGCACCCGGTCGACGTCGGTGCCGGTGCGGGCCGCCACGACAGCCGCCAGCGTGGGCAGGTCGGCCGTCGGCGGCACACCGAGGCGAGCGCGCAGGGCACGGCGCAGCTCGACGCGGAGCCTGTCGGCGGCGGCCTGTGGGCTGCGGGTGCGGCCCAGCAGACGACCGATGGCGGCCACCAGCTCAGAGCCGGCGACGTCCACGGGTTGGCCCTCGGGCACTGGCTGGCCGAGCCGCATCGATCGCCACAGCGCATACAGCACGAAGGCCACCGCCAGCTGCAGGAGCCCGCGCGTCACGCCCGGCGCCACGAGGTCACCGAGCGTCTTGTCGCCCCCGCCGGCCGGGATGGGCGCATCGACCACACGCGCGCGCATCCCGCGCTCGGGGGCCAGGAGAGCGGCCGCCAAGACCGCGTTGTCGCGCTCGTCGAGCAGGTCGTTGGTTACGAAGGCAGCGCCGCCCACTGCCACCAGGGTGCCGGCTCCCTCGTCGCGGGCGACGACGAAGGCGCCGCCGGCGTCGTCGCTGAAGCAGCGCTGGCCGGGCTCGCGCACCTCGTAGCGCACGGGGGCGCCGCCCTCGATCGGGCCGATCCCCTCGAGGGCGGCGATCGTGCACCTGCCGGGCTCGACGGTGCCGTCGTCGAGGGCAGCGTCGAGGCCGGCCGGCGGCACGGCCAGGGGTGTGAGCGACGATGCGGGGTCGGTGACCACCAACGTGCCGCCGTCACGCACCCACGCCACCAGCTGGTCGGTCTGCGCCTGGTCGAGGCGGTCCTGCAGGAGGAGGGCCACGTCGTCGGCCGCGGTGGGCAGGCCCACCGAGAGATCGACCTGCGCACCCAGCCCCTCGAGCACCGCCATCAGCGCGCTCGTGCCGAGCGGTCCGTCCGAGCGCGGGTCGAGCGGCGGGCCGTCACGGCCGGGCCGACCGCCGGCCAGCGCCACGACCAGCAGGCCCGCCCCGACGAGCGCTGCGATCACTGCGCCGCGGGGTGGCCGCAACCGGGCGATGGCCGTCACACCGTCACCGTCGGGGAGGCCAGCACCTCGGCGTCGAGGCGCCCGAAGCGCTCGGCGTCGGCCGGGCCGGTTGCTGCCTCTCCGTACCAGACCGCCTCGAAGAGCTCGGTGGCGGCCGCCATCGGCGCCGCTGCGTCGGGAAGCGTCGTTCGCACGTCTCGGAGGTACTCCCCCGCCGTGCGACCGGCCTGTTCGGGGATGACCCCGCGCCGGACCAGGTCACCGATGAGGGCCCTGTGGCGACACCGCAGCGCCTCCTTCCACCGGCCCTCTGCCTCCAGAGACTCGGCCTGGCGCCGCCACTCCGCCGGCGACCTCGAGAGCTCCACCATGAGCTCGGCCTCACGACGGGCGGGCCGCGGCAGCGACCCGACGCGCCCATGGCGAACGATCAGGTAGACGACGAAGGACACCGCGCCGATCACCAGCGCCCAGGCCACGAGCGTGCCCGTGCCGCTCCCGACGAGGCTCCCGAGCACCTTGCCGATCTGGTCGCCGAACCAGCCCAGGATCCGGTCCGGGATGGATTCGGTGGGCCGGTCGTAGCGGCCCTCCGACAGGATCCGCTGGGCCAGCTCGCGCACGGCCTGGGGATCGTGCTCGGGCGGCGGGAGCTCCATCACCGGGCGGGGAGGGCCTCGATGGCGTCGAGCTCGAGATCGAGGCCCTCGGTGCGCACCCGCAGGTCGAGGTAGATCAGCACCGTCACCCCGGCCACCACGGGCATGGTGACGAGCGCCGTCAGCACCCCCGCCGCGGCGGTGAGGAGCCAGCCCAGGCCGTCTGTGCCGACGAGCAGCGAGAGCACGGTCGGGACGAGCCCGAGCGCGTAGCCGAACAGCGCCGACACGATCCCCGACAGCAGCGACAGGCCCATGACGGGCCAGAAGCGACGGCCGACGAGGCGAGCCGAGCGCCGCATGGCCTCGATGGGGCCGAGGCGCTCCGCGCCGATCACCGGGGCCGTGACCAGGAACCAGGTCATCACGGCCAGCGCCGGGAACCCGCACAGGAGCATCCCGAGGCCCTCCGCGAGGTGAACGAGGGCCCAGCTGGCCAGCAGGGGCCAGGCCAAGGGCACCGTGCCCCGAAGGAGCTCGCTGAGCGAGAGATCCCGACCTACGTGCCAGGCACCCACGAGGCGCACGATCCCCGACGCCACGAACACCAGCGCCAGCGCAGGCCCAAAGAACAGGACCATCTGCGCCCAGGCGCCGCCCATGCCACCCCCGCTGTCGACGGCGCTCAACGAGCTGTCGCTGCCGTTCAGCACGTCGAGCAGCGAGTCGCCCCCCAGCAGGTCACGCTGGAGCCAGGCGCCCAGGATCTGGACGGGGACGGCGAACACCGCAGTGAAGGCGATGATCGTGGCAGGGGCGGCCTTGAGGATGGCGAAGGCGCCGTCGAGCACATCGGACACCGTCATCGGCCCCAGGCGGGGCAGACCCGGACGCGCTGCGCGCGCCGTCGTCGCGGGGTCGGCCAGCGGCCCGGCCACGGCGCGCGGCATGTCGTTCGACTCCGGTGCGGCCCACTCCACCCCCCGTTTCTACTGGTCGGCGCGCTGCCCGCGCCGTCGGCCGCCACACTGGGCTCATGGAGGGCTACGACCCGAGCACCTACGGCGACCGCTTCGCCGAGGTCTACGACGACTGGTACGCCGACGTGACCGACGTCGACGCGTGCACCGCCCGGCTGGCCGCCTTGGTGGCCGAGGGGGGCGGCGGCCCCGTGCTGGAGCTGGGCGTGGGCTCAGGTCGCCTGGCCGTGCCGCTGGCCCAACGCGGTCTCGAGGTGCACGGCATCGATGCCTCCACCGCCATGACCGAGCGCCTCCGCGCCAAGCCCGGTGGCGACCGGATCCGGGTGACGGTGGGCGACATGGCCGAGCTGGCGCTGGCCGACCCACCCCCGTTCGCGCTGGTCTTCGTGGCCTTCAACACGTTCTTCAACCTGGCGTCAGAGGCTGCCCAACGACAGTGCCTCGAGCGCGTGGCGGCCCTGCTCCACCCGGCGGGGGCCTTCGTCCTCGAGGCCTTCGTGCCCCACGACGACATCGGGCCCGGCGCCGAGGCCTCCGTGGTCCCGCGGCACCTGAGTGCCGATGAGGTGGTGCTCACCGTCAGCCAGGTCGACCACGTGGCCCAGACCATCACCGGCCAGCACGTCCACCTCCGCGAATCCGGGATCCGCCTGCGCCCGTGGCACCTTCGCTACGCGACCCCCGCGCAGCTCGACGCACTGGCCGCTGACGCCGGACTGGAGCTCGCCGAACGCCGCGCCGACTGGTCGGGCGAGCCGTTCACCGAGGCAAGCGGCGTCCACGTGTCCACGTACCGCCCGAGTAACGTCCGAGACGTGCGAGAACACCCGCCGGCCGACCCACGGTGAGCCAGCTCCGCCTCAACCCGTTGACCGGCCGATGGGTCACCGTCGCGGTCGAGCGAGCCGCCCGCCCAGGGGAGCTCATCTCCCGTCAGCTGCCGGTCGAGTCCGACCCCGACCGCCGGTGCCCCTTCTGCCCCGGCAACGAAGAGGCCACCCCACCCGCGCTGGAGACCTACGGCCCCACCGGCAGCTGGCTGGTGCGCGTCGTGCCCAACCTCTTCCCCGCCTTCGAGGGCAACGAGCCGCTGCGCGTGCAGAACCTCGGCCCGGTGTTCACCCAGGCGTCGGCCAGCGGCGTGCACGAGGTGCTGGTGTTCTCACCCGACCACGACGGCAGCTGGGCGGACCTCGACGACAAGCACGCCGGCCTGGCCATGGCCGCCATCCGCGACCGGATGGAAGACCACGGCCGTCGCTCCACGGTGCGCTACACGCAGGCCATCGTGAACGCGGGACGGGAGGCCGGCGCGTCCCTCGAGCACCCCCACGGCCAGCTCCTCGGCATCCCGTTCGTGCCGGGCGAGATCGCCGAGGAGGAAGCCGGGTTCCGGCGCTTCGAGGGCTCGTGCCTGCTGTGCACGGTGATCGAGGCCGAGGTGCGCAGCGAGCACCGCATCGTCCTGGAAGACGACAAGGTCATCGTGGTGTGCCCGTTCTGGAGCGGCGCCCCGTACGAGATGCTCGTCATCCCGCGCACGCACCAGGTGCACATCGAGGACACCGCACCGCCCGACGTCGTGGCGGTGGGCCGGGCCATCCGAGACGCGCTGCGGCTGCTGCGCTCGCACGTCGGCGACGCCGCCTACAACCTCGTGTTCCACACGGCCCCCCACCACCATGAGGGTCCCTTCCACTGGCACGTCCACATCGTGCCCCGGCTCACCAGCTTGGCGGGGTTCGAGCAGGGCACCGGCGTGATGATCAACATCGTCGCCCCGGAGCTGGCCGCTCGGCACCTCGCCGGCTAGGCCCGGATCGGGTTGCTCTTCCCCACTGTCGCCTTCGCGATCTTCTTCATGGTGGCCTTCACCGTGAGCTGGCTGCTGCGACCGACGTACCGCGTGTGGCTCTGGGTGATGACGGCCTTGAGCCTCGTCTTCTACGGGTGGACCGACGCCCGGTTCGTCTGGCTGCTCCTCGCGTCGATCGGCGTGAACTGGGCCTTGGGAGTCGCCGTCGACCGCGCCCTCACCGCGGCGCGGGAGCGCACGCCCACGTCGATCAACCTCGTGCGAGCCGCTGTGGCGCTCAACCTCGGCTTCCTCGGGTTCTTCAAGTACTACGGCTTCTTCGTCGACAGCTTCGCCGATGCCAGCGAGGCGCTCGGGCTCGGCGTGCATGGGCCGGTGCTCCAGATCGCGCTGCCCATTGGCATCTCGTTCTTCACCTTCCACGCCCTGTCGTACGTGATCGACATCGGGCGGGGCGAGCTGCGCCCTATGCGGCTCGACGAGCTGGCGCTGTACATGTCGTTCTTCCCGCACCTCGTGGCCGGGCCCATCGTGCGAGCCAGCGAGTTCCAGCCGCAGCTGCACCGGCGCAGCGACCCCCGCCGGATCCCCTCTGGGGAGGCCTTCAGGCTCATCGCCTTCGGCCTGTTCAAGAAGGTCGTGGTGTCCAGCTACCTCGCCACGGAGCTGGTCGACCCGGTGTTCGGGGCCCCCGCCGCCCACGGGCCGCTGGAGCTGCTCGTGGGCGTGTACGCCTACGCCATCCAGATCTACGCCGACTTCTCGGGCTACACCGACATCGCCATCGGGTGTGCCCTGCTGCTCGGGATCCGGTTCCCCCAGAACTTCGCCGCCCCGTATCGGGCGCTGTCGTTGCAGGACTTCTGGCGCCGCTGGCACATGACGTTGTCGCGCTGGCTGCGCGACTACCTGTACATCCCGCTCGGCGGCAGCCAGGACGGGGTGCGCCGGACGTACCGGAACCTCCTCTTGACCATGGTGATCGGCGGGCTGTGGCACGGCGCGGCCTTCACCTTCGTGGTGTGGGGCGCCATCCACGGCGGCTTCCTCGTCGTCGAGCGCCTCGTGCGCGAGCGCTGGCAGGCCCAGCATGCCGACCCCGTGCTTCCCCCCGAGCTGACCGCGCTGCTCAAGTGGCTCGTCACCTTCCACGTCGTGTGCCTCGGGTGGGTCTTCTTCCGGGCCGACTCCGTGGCCACGGCCCTCGATGTGCTCCACGGCATCGTGGCCGGCACCGGAGGGGCGCCGCTCGTGACCCCGCTCGTGCTGGTGGTGATCGCCTTGGCGCTGGCCAGCCAGTTCGTGGCCCCGACCACGGTGGAGGGAGCCCAGCACCGGTTCGCCATGCTCGGCCCCTGGCTCCAGGTGCTGGTGCTGGGCGGCGCGGTGACCGTCATCGACGTCCTCGGCCCCGACGGCGTGGCCCCGTTCATCTACTTCCAGTTCTGATGGTCGGTCGCTGATGGTCGGTCGCTGATGGTCGATGTCGCCCGCACCGAGCACTACGAGCCCTACCGGTCGGCGCCGGCGCGCCCGCCGCTGCGGCGACGGCGCCGGGGTGAGCAACCCGCCGGTCAGCTCCTCGTCGTCATGGTGGCCGCCCTGCTCCTGGCCGCTCTGGTGAACGCCGACGCCATGGTGGAGCGGGCCGAGCGCAAGCCCCTGGGCCCCGGACGCGACCGCGCCCTCTTGATCTGGCACCCGGTGCAAGACGTCGCCCACATCACCCAGCTCCACCGGGTGCGGATCCTCGGCGACCTGCTCGTGGGAGACGACGACCGCGGCACGGACCTCGTGGACGCGGTGCCGGGCAACGGTGGGCGGCCGGCCCGCGCCGTGCGCCCGGAGCTCCGCTTCCCCTCCGCCGAGGACCCGCTTCGCATCTACGTGGGCGGCGACTCGGTGGTGCGCGATGCGGGTGAGTCGCTCCTGCGCATGGCGGCGGAAGACCCCCGCCTCACCACCGCGCTCCACTACGAGATCGCCACCGGGTTGGCGCGACCCGACTTCTACGACTGGCCGTCGGCGCTGGCCGGCGATGCCGCCGCCCTCAAGCCGGAGGTGGCGCTGATCATGTTCGGCGGGAACGATGCCCAGGGCATCGTCGGGCCCGACGGCCAGGTGTTCCCCCATGTCGACACCGCTGGCTGGCGGGCCGAGTACGGGCGCCGGGTGGGCGCGGTGATGGACACGCTGCAGGCCCCTGATCGTCTCGTGCTGTGGATCGGGCAGCCGCCCATGCGCGATGGCGGGTTCGACCGGCGGGTGGAGGTCATCAACGAGGTGGTGGCGACCCAGGCCGCCGACCGGCCGTGGGTGTCGTTCATCGACACGACCCTGATCCTGGGCGGACCCGACGGCGGCTACGTCGACCGCCTGCCGGGGATCGACGAGGACCTGCGTCAAGGCGACGGCATCCACCTCAGCCGGGCGGGCGCCGACCTCCTCGCCCGTCGGCTCCTCGCCCGCATCGACGACGAGATCGCGGCCGTCACCCCCCGTTCTGTGCACCGGTAGCACCGCCATGCGGTGCTACCGGTGCACAGATGCCGTCAGAACGCGGGTGGGACAGCGCGGAGGCGGGTGGCGACGGCATAGGCCGCCCGCTTGGGCACACCGAGCCGAGCCGCCACTGCGGAGGCGGCGTCGCGTGCCGTGTCGCCGGCATCGAGGCGGGCCTGCACCGCGGCTTCCACATCGGCCTGGCCCGGGACGTCGGGGGCCGGCGCGCCGTCGAGCACGATGACCAGCTCACCCCGGGGGGCATGGGCATCCGCCCACGCCACCGCACCGGCGAGCGTTCCCCGCCAGAACTCCTCGTGCAGCTTCGTGAGCTCACGTCCGATGGTCACCGCCCGGTCGGCACCGCACACCGCGGCGAGGTCGGCGAGGGTGCGGGCCAGGCGGTGCGGGGCCTCGTACAGCACCACCGTCCGCGCCTCCGACGCCACCTCGGCCAGACGAGCGGTGCGGCCCGATCCCTTGCGGGGGATGAACCCCTCGAAGGCGAACCGTCCGGCGGCGAGGCCGCTGGCCACGAGAGCCGTCACCGCCGCTGAGGGACCGGGCACCACCTCGACGACGTAGCCGGCCTCGACGGCCGCCCGCACCAGCCGCTCCCCAGGGTCGGAGATGCCGGGCATGCCGGCATCGGTCACCACAGCCACCCGCTCCCCCGCCGCCAACCGGGCCAGCACGCCCTCGATGGCTCCCGCTTCGGTGTGGTCGTTCACCACCACGAGGGCCGTGCGAGCGATGCCAGCGTGCTGGAGCAGCCGGCCCGTGCGGCGGGTGTCCTCGCAGCAGATGACGTCGGCGGCCGCCAGTGCCTCGACGGCGCGCGGCGAGAGATCGCCCAGGTTCCCGATCGGGGTGCCCACCAGCACGAGCGGCATCGAGGGCTCAGTCCTTCAGCTCGAGCGCATCGCCCACAGCGAGGTTCCACCGGGCGAACGAGCCCGCCTCGGCCTCGAGCACCGCGTGGGCTCGGCCCACCGGACGGGTCATCCGGTGACGCGGCAGACGAGCCACCCGCACCACTCGCAGATCGTGGTCGCACCACGCCACGTCCAGCGGGAACCGCATGCCCAGGGAGTGCACCGACCGGGCGGGCGTCAGCAGCATGGCCCCCTCGATGCCGTCGCGGCCGAGCAGCCCCTTGCGGCGATCGGCACGCGTGGTGGCCAGCTCCAGCGAGGCCAGCACCTCCCCGTCACGCAGCAGCCATGGCACGACCCCAGGCTAGGCGTCAGACGTTGAAGCGGATCTCCAGCACGTCGCCGTCCTGCACCACGTAGTCCTTGCCCTCCACCCGAAGCTTCCCGACCTCCTTGGCCTTGGTCCACGATCCGAGCTCGAGGAGCTCGTCCCAGTGGATCACCTCGGCCCGGATGAAGCCGCGCTCGAAGTCGCCGTGGATGACCCCCGCGCACTGCGGCGCCTTGAAGCCAGCCCGGAAGGTCCAGGCCCGCGACTCCTTCTCCCCGGTCGTGAGGAACGTGCGCAGCCCGAGGAGCTTGTAGGCGGCGTGGAGGAAGGTGGGCAGCGCCCCCTCGCCGAGGCCCAGGCCCTCCAGCATCTCCACCCGCTCGTCGGCGTCGAGCATGGCGGCCTCGGCTTCGAGCTGCACGCACATGCCGATCACCTCGGCCTTGCCGTCGAGCTCCGCTCGCACCGGCGCCACGACCGCCTCGATGTCATCGAGCTGGTCCTCCGCCACGTTCACGAGCGCCATGACCGGACGGTTGGTGAGCAGGAAGTAGCCCTTCAGGAGACGACGCTCGTCGTCCTTCAGATCGGCCCGGTACAAGGGCGTGCCCGTCTCCAGGATGGCCTTGGCGCGGTCGAGGGCGGCCACCTCGTCGACGAGGGACTTGTCGCCCTTGGCCGTGCGCCGGCGCTTCTCGATCTGGCTCTCGACCGTCTCGAGATCGGCATAGGTCAGCTCGAGCTCCACGATCCCGAGGTGCTCGAGCGGGTCCGACGGGCCGGGGACGTCGTCGTCGGCGAAGGCCCGGAGCACGAAGACGATGGCGTCGACCTCTCGGATGTGGGCGAGGAACTTGTTGCCCAGGCCCTCGCCCTTGCTGGCACCGGCCACCAGGCCGCCGATGTCGACGAACTGCACCGTGGCCGGCACGACGTTCTTGCTCTTGCTCATGGCGGCCAGCGCGTCGAGCCGAGGATCGGGGACGCGAGCCATCCCCACGTTCGGGTCGGTGGTCGCGAACGCGTAGGGCGCCGCGAGGGCGCCGCCACCGGCGAGGGCGTTGTACAGCGATGACTTGCCGGCATTGGGGAGACCGACGAACCCGAACCGCTCCATGGCGCTGCAGGGTACGGGGCATCCACCTGTCGGCCCCAACCGTCCCCCGAACCGACCGACCGGGCCGCGGCACACCGATAGCGTGCGGGCCATGGCCCGGCCGATGGAACCCGAGCGCTGATGAGCGCCACGATGTCGCCGGCGGCCGCCCTCGACCGGGTCGTCTACCTGCTCGACCGGGATCTGGCCGAAGGTCGGCGGATCGCCGCCTACGTGAAGGCCCGCGACCTCGTGCGAGAGCTCGGCGACGACGAGATCGCACGGCGCCACGGCGACGGCACCCTCCTCGACCTGCCCGGCATCGGAGCCTCCACCGGCAAGGTCATCGCCCTCGCCCTCGACGGCGGGATCGACGAGCACCTGGCGACCCTCGAGGCCGAGACGGCCATCGACATCGGTGAGGGGGCCGACCTGCGGGCCGCCCTGCGAGGCGACTGCCACAGCCACACCACCTGGAGCGACGGCGGCGCGCCCCTCGAGGTGATGGCCCGGACCGCCATGGACCTCGGCCACGAGTACCTCGTGGTGACCGACCACTCGCCCCGGCTCACCATCGCCCACGGGCTGAACCGCGAGCGGTTGCTCGAGCAGCTCGACGAGATCGACCGGGTGCGCGACGAGGTGGCCCCGTTCCGCATCCTCACCGGCATCGAGGTGGACATCCTCCAAGACGGCGGCCTCGACCAGGACGACGACCTGCTCGAACGGCTCGACATCGTCGTGGCCAGCGTGCACTCCAAGCTCTCGATGCCCGGACCGGAGATGACCCGCCGCATGGTGCTGGCCGTGGCCAGTCCCCACGTGGACATCCTGGGGCACTGCACGGGCCGCAAGGTCGTCGGCACCGGCCGGCCGCCGTCGACGTTCGACGCCGACATCGTCTTCGCGGCCTGTGCGCGCTTCGACACCGCCGTCGAGATCAACTGCCGACCGGAACGCCAGGACCCGCCGGAGGACCTGCTCGCCCTCGCCCTCGACTGGGACTGCAAGGTGGCCATCGACACCGATGCCCACGCCCCGGGCCAGCTCGAGTGGCAGGCCTTCGGCTGCGACAAGGCGGCCCGCCTCGGCATCGAGGCCGACCGCATCGTCAACACGCTGGCCGCCGACGACCTGATCGCCTGGGCCGCCAGCCACCCGACAGCCTGACCCCGGGGCCGGTCGAGTCGGTCGAGTCGCTACGAGAGGAACGTGAAGAACATCACCTGGGTGGCGTGGGCGACCAGCGTGCGGTCGGCCGGGTCCCAGAGCGCCATCTCGAGCGACGCATAGCCATCACCGGCGTGACGGGCCTTGTTGTGGGCCAGGAGCCATCCCGGCCGCGCCGGGCCCAGCAGGTGGATCGTGAAGTCGGCGCTCGGCCCGAACCAGTCGCCGGAGTGCTCGCCCAGCTTCTGGCCGACGGCGCCGGGCATCGTGTCGCACAGCACGAGCGCGGCGAGGGGATCGAGGCTGCCGTCGTCGAGCACCGGCGGATCGTCGAGCCGGTACCAGTACGCGCACTCGGCCGGGCCGTCCTCGAAGGGCTCCCAAGGCGCACGGTCGATGGCCGGGCGGCACTCGATGATCTCCTCCCAGAACGGCATGGGTGGACGGTCGAACTCGAACACGACGCCCTCGGGAAGCGGGTCTCGATACGACCGCAGACCGTCGGGACCGTCCACCGGCGGCACCTCCAGGTCGGTGAACTCGAAGCCTCGTCGGGAGGCGCCGAACACGGCGACCGCCGTGAGCCCCGCCGCCGCCCCCGGGTTGCGGACCGTGGCGCTGAGCTGCGACATCGAACGCCCTCGGCGCAGGACCTGCACGTCGATCTCGACGGGCCCGCACGCGACCTGCCCGGCAAAGACCGCGGTGAACGACCGCAACGACTGGCTCGGATCGTCGAGCAGGGCCGCCATCGCCCGCGCCGCCAGCACCGCCACGGCCCCGCCCTGCGGGACGACCACGAGCATCCAGCGATCGGCGATCGACGCCGTGAAGCGGCCCGGATCCGCCGGATCGGCGTGCACCTCCAGGTCGTCCCAACCCCTCGCCCCCATGGACTGGCACCCTACTGAGGGGGCCGGACTGGAGCCCGCTGGTTATGGACCGGTAACGTTGCTCCCCTTATGTCGAAGCGCACCAAGAAGGCCACCCTCCGGGCTCGCAAGAAGAAGGCCAACCACGGCCGCAAGCCCAACCGCGGCCGCAACTCCTAGAGCAACGCCCTGCGCGCGGTCCCGCCGCCCCCGGCCACCCGCCTCGACGACATCGTCGAGACGATCGGCGGCCTCGAGGTGGCTGATCCCTATCGATGGCTCGAGGATGGCTCCTCAGCCGAGGTGAGGGCTTGGACCACCGCTCAGAACGAGCGCACCCGCACCGCCCTCGACGCCGTCTCGGCCCGGGGGCGGTTCCGCGCCCGGCTGGCCGAGCTCACGGCCGCCGGCACCGCGCTCTCCCCTGCCGTGCGGGGCGACCGCCTGTTCACCGTCGACCGTTGGGACGACCGTGACCGGGCCGCCCTCGTGGTGCGGTCGCTCAGCGAACCGGCACCCGGTCCGGGGCGCGTGCTCATCGACCCCGCCGATGCCACCGGCGAGGTCACGACGGCCATCGACTGGTACGAGCCCTGCCCCGACGGCTCGCTGGTGGCCTTCGGCACCTCGACGGGCGGAGACGAGCGCTCCACCCTTTGGGTGCTTGACGTGGCAACGGGTGCGCTCCTCCCCGACTCGATCTCTCGCACCCGGGCCGCCTCCGTGGCCTGGCTCCCCGACAGCAGCGGCTTCGCCTACACGCGCTACCCCGATCCGGCGGTCGTGGGTCAGGACGAGGCCGGCTACCACCGGGCCGTCTGGTGGCACCGCCTCGGCGACGACCCCGACGCCGGCGCCCTGTGCTTCCCGGCCCGCCCCGAGCGCGAGGCCTGGCCCGAGGTATCGCTCTCCGGCGACGGCCGCTGGTTGCTCGTGCACGTGGAGCGGGGCTGGAGCGAGACCGACGTGCACCTGCTGGACCGGGCGACGGACACGTGGACCGTGGTGGTCGAGGGCGTCGAGGCGACCTCGTGGTTCCAGGTCGACGACGCCCGTCAGCGGCTCCTCGGGGTGACCACCCGGGAGGCGCCCCGAGGCCGACTGGTGGCGGTGGCGCTCCCCGACGCGCGCACCGACGCGGGCACCGGAGCCGACTCGGGCGAGTGGCTGCCCCTCATCGCCGAGGGCGAGGACGTGCTGGCCGGGGTGGCGCTGGCGGGCGACCACCTGCTCGTCACCCGCACGCACGCGGGTGTCTCGTCGTTGCACCACCACGCTCCCGATGGCACCTACCTGGCACAGGTCGCCGACGTCACCGCTGGCCTGGCCGCCGTGACGGCCCTGGCCAGCCATCCGAGCGCCCCCGGGGTCGTCGCCGTCGGCCACACGTCGTTCGCTCGTCCCGACACCGTGACGGCGTGGCGGCCCGGCCTGCCCACGGTCGACCTGACGACCCTCCCGGGACCCGCCGTGGCCCCCGTCACCGTCACCCAGGTGCGCTACCCGTCCACCGACGGGACGCCGGTGCCGATGCTCCTCGTGCACGCCGAGGACACGGCGATCGGACCCACCACGCCCACCCTGCTCACCGGCTACGGCGGCTTCAACATCACCGAGACCCCCGCTTGGAGCCCCTTGCTGGCTCTGTGGTGCGAGCTCGGCGGCCAGGTGGCCGTGCCGGGCCTGCGGGGCGGCGGCGAGGAGGGCGAGTCCTGGCACCAGGCCGGCATGCGGGAGCGCAAGCCGCAGGTGTTCGCCGACTTCGAGGCGGCCGCCGACTGGCTCGTCGCGCAAGGACGAACCGCACGTGACCGCCTCGCCATCCGTGGCGGCTCCAACGGGGGTCTCCTCGTGGCCGCCTGCACGGTGCGGCGACCCGACCTGTGCGCGGCGGTGGTGTGCGACGTGCCCCTCACCGACATGGTCCGCTACGCCCGCTTCCTCATCGGCCGCCTCTGGATCCCCGAGTACGGCGACCCCGACGACCCCGACGACCTGGCCTTCCTGCACGCCTACTCCCCGTACCACCAGGTGGCCGACGACACGTGCTATCCGGCCACGCTGATCACCACGGGCGAGGAGGACAGCCGGGTCGACCCATGCCACGCCCGGAAGATGGCGGCCCGCCTCCAGGCGGCCACGAGCTGTGGCGATCGCAACCCGATCCTGCTCCGGGTGGAGGCCGCCGCCGGCCACGGGCAGGGCAAGCCGGCCACGAAGCAGATCGAGGAGCGGGCCGACGTGCTCGCCTTCCTCGCCGCGCGGCTCGCCCTCTGAGGCCGGCCGGCCCACGCGCCATCACCGCTCCACCCACGACGGCTGCCTCGTAGGATCTGTCGGCCGCCAACGCTCGTGGATGCGGCGGGAGGTCCGGACATGGCGATGCGATCCCTGCAGACCGACTACCTGGTCGTCGGCGCGGGGGCCATGGGCATGGCCTTCACGGACGCGCTGATCGACCACGCCGACGTGCACGTCACGCTCGTCGACCGTCGTCACGTGGCGGGCGGGCACTGGCAGGACGCCTATCCGTTCGTCCAGCTCCATCAGGCATCGGTGTTCTACGGCGTGGCCTCGACCGTGCTCGGCGGCGGCCTCGTGCAGGACAGTGGGCCGGAGGCCGGGCTCCAGGAGCGCGCTCGCCAGTCGCAGATCCGGTCGTACTTCGACGACGTCCTCTACCGTCGCTTCGTCGGGTCGGGGCGCGTGACGTTCCTGCCCGGCAGCGAGCACCGCACGGACGGCTCGTCGCACCTCGTGACCTCCCACGTGTCCGGCGAGACGCTGCAGATCGACGTGCGACGGCGGGTCGTCGACGCCACCTACCTCGCCCCCACCATCCCAGCGACGACGCCCCCGCCCTTCGGTGTGGCCGACGACGTGCGCGTGGTTCCCGTCAACGACCTCGCACGGCTCGATGCGGCGCCCCAGCGCTATGTGATCGTCGGCTCTGGCAAGACGGCCACCGACGGGATCGTGTGGCTGCTGACGAACGGCGTGCCACCGGACCGCATCGTCTGGGTCCGGCCCCGCGATCCCTGGATGCTCACCCGCGCCGTCGTGCAGCCCGACCCGGTGGTGGCGCTCGGACTGGCGGCCGACACCATGGCCGCCGCCGGCGATGCGGAGTCGCTCGACGATCTCTTCGTGCGGCTCGAGGCCGCCGGTGTGATGCTCCGGATCGACCGGAGCGTCACCCCCACCATGGCCAAGACGCCGACGCTCGGCACCTGGGAGCTCGAGCTGCTCCGCACCATCGAGCACGTCGTGCGCCTCGGGCACATCAAGCACGTGACCCCCCACGAGATCGTGCTCGAGCACGGATCCGTGCCGCTGGCACCTGGCTCGCTCGTGGTGCACTGCGCCGCCTCCGGCCTGCAGTACCCGCCGCTGGTCCCCATCTGGGGTCCCGATGCGATCCGACTCCAGACCATCCGCGCCGGGTTCCCGTGCTTCTGTGCCGCGCTGGCCGGCTACGTGGAGGCCACTCGAGACGATGACCGAGAGCGCAACCGGGTCTGTCCCGCCAACACCCTCCCCAACCACCCGCCCGACTGGGCGCAGATGCAGGTGCGGGGCACGCTCGCGGCGCGCCTCTACGGCGCTGAGCCCGACATCGCCACCTGGGCCAACGGCTGCGCCCTCAACCCGGCGCGCATCCAGCCGTCGCAACGCGACGACCCTGCGGTGCAGGCCGCTGCCGCGCGCTTGGCCGACCACGCCGAGTGGGGCCTCGCGCAGCTGAGCGAGCTAGGACGCTGTTGAACAACAGCGTCCTAGCTGTCAGAGGGTGAGGGTGGCACCCTCGGCGGCCGCCGTGACCGGCACCGATGCACTGGAGAACCCGGCCACGATCTCGTCCAGCTCGTCGTCGGTGCGGTTCGGGTCGTGGTGGAAGAGGAGCACCGAGCGGGCGCCCGCCAGCTCCCCGAGCCGAACGGGGTAGTTCGTCGCCGAGTGCCCCCACGCCACGCGGGCTGGCAGCTCGTCGGCGGTGTGCTGGGCATCGTGGATGAGCACGTCGACATCGGCGGCCAGTGCCATGGCCGTCTCGTGGTACGGCCCCCACCCCTCGGGACCCGGACCCAGCGCGGCGGGACCGTGGTCGCTCAGGTACGCGATCGAGCTGCGCCCATCGCTCACCCGATACCCGAAGGTGCGCCCGCCCTTGTGGGGGATCTCCAGGGCCAGCACCTCGAAGCCGGCGATGTGGTGGAATCCGGGCTGCAGCCCCTCGAAGGTCCAGCCGCCGCGCAACCCCTCCGGACCGATCGGGAAGTGCGGCGGCGACATGGCCCGGCGCAGCACGTCGATGGCGCTGGCGCCGTCCTCCTGATCCGGGAGGAACAGGCGCACCTGGGCGCCGTCGTGATCGATGGGCCGGGCGAAGGGCAAGCCCTGCGTGTGGTCCCAGTGGAGGTGACCCAGGAGCAGCGCACCGCGAAAGGGTGCCTCGCCGAGAAGCGGACCCAGGCCGCGCAGGCCCGTACCGGCGTCGAGCAGCAGGCTGGGCGGCTCGCCGTCGCGGGCCAGGGCCACGCAGGAGGTGTTGCCGCCGTGGCGCGCGAAGGCGTGCCCGGGAGCCGGGGTCGAGCCCCGCACCCCGAGCACGTGCACCTTCACGAGCTGGCCGTCTCCTCACGACGATGGCCCTCGCTGACCTCGGCCAGCTTGTCGAGGTCGAGCTCCACCTTGCGGGCCTCGGCCACCTTGCACGGCGAGGCGGCGGTGAGAGTGGCCGTCCGCCGCCCACCCTCGAGCACCGCCCGTTCGCCGATCAGCGCGCCCGGTCCGAGGGCCGCCACGTCCTCGCCATCCACGGCCACCTGGATCACGCCGTCGAGGAGGAGGTAGATGCTGTCGGCCTCCTCGCCTTGGGTGGTGAGCGTGGCGCCCGCCTTCAGCTTGCGGATCTTCGGCTTGCCCTCCCCCATGATCACGCGGGACAGCTGGCGCTCCATGGCCGACTCGACCTCGGCCACGAGAGCCGGCGAGTCCTCGCCACCCCAGGGGCTGTGGTCGCCGAAGGCATTGCGGTACCACCCCTTGAAGTCGGTCAAGCCCGACTTGGCAGCCAGGTTCCCGTCGGGGCCGTAGACCCAGTGGCGGGGGAAGGGGCTGGCTCCTTCGAGCGCCCACTCGGACCGACCGTCGGTGTGAATGGTGAGCGACAGCGTCGACCAGGCGGTGGGGGCGTGGTACTGCACGAACGGCGGCTTGGCCACGCGCCGTGGTGCGGGCACACCGGTACGACCGCCGACAGTCTGCTGGAACCGAACCCAGCCATCGCCCACCTCCGGCTCGGCCTGGAGGTCGGGGTAGGCCACCGCCTGGAAGGTCGTACTGGCCGAGCCGACCCTCATCGTCGTGGAGCCGGCCACGAGGCCACCCGAGTACCCGTGCCCGGTGATGGTGCCGCTGTCGTCCACGCCGATCCAGGCCCGCAGGTCGTTGGCCACGCGGAACATGTCGGCCTTGCGCCACTCCTCCAGGTCGCCCAGCACATCGGGCAGCGGCGCGTCGTAGTGCGAGATCCCCAGCTCGAAGGGCGCCTTCAACGACCCCTTCACGGCTTCGGACGGGATCCACGACACCGCCACCACCCTCGACTCGATCTTCATCACGTCCACCTCCTGCTCGTCTACCTCCCCACCCTGCGCCCGGAGGGCCGTCCACCCCAAGGGCGCTGGCTGGCGTCGGGGGGGTGGGGCTGGCACCCCCTTGGAATCGCATGGCTCCCCCCTTCCGGATCGGGCGCCGATGGGGCTTGATGGTGGGCATGGGTGATGGCGTGATCTCGGTGGTGCTGGCCGACGACAACCTGATCGTGCGAGCGGGCGTGCGGGCGCTGCTGGCCCGCGAGGCCGACGTCGATGTGGTGGGCGAGGCCGCTGACCATCCAGAGCTCATCGCGGCCGCCATCGCGCTCGAGCCGCAGGTCGTGGTGTCCGACATCCGCATGCCGCCGACCTTCCAGAGAGAGGGCATCGACGCCGCCAAGGAGATCCGCCAGCGCAACCCCGGCACCGGCATCGTGATCCTCTCGCAGTACGACGATCCCGAGTATGCGGTGTCTCTGCTCAGCGAGGGCGCGGCAGGCTACGCCTACCTGCTGAAGGACCGCTTGGCGGAAGGGGACCAGCTCATCGATGCCATCCGTGCCGTGGCCACCGGCGGCACCCTCCTCGACCCGGCCATCGTCGATGCCCTCGTGCGCCCGGTGCAGACCGGCGACGACGACCTGAGCCCGGCCGACCAGGAGCTGCTGACCTGGGTCGCCGAGGGCAAGCCCATGAAGGCCATCGCCGTCGCCCGCCAGACCACGATCGAGGCTGTGTCCGACGCCGTCGAGCACCTCTTCCTCGTGCTGGCCAAGGGAGCGTCCACCGGCGCCGACAGCGCGCTGCGTCGGCTCCGCATGCTCCACCAGGTGATCGTGGATCGCGAGGAGCAGGGGGAGACGCTGTCCCGGCTGCTGCCCGGAGGCCTGGCCGAGAAGCTGCGCCTCGAAGGACGCCACATCGGCGAGAGCGAGGAGCTCGAGGTGACGGTGCTGATGTCGGACATCCGCAGCTACTCCTCCATCGCCGAGCGCGTCACCCCCACCCAGCTGGCGGCCCAGCTCAACGAGCACCGCGCCGCCATGAACCGCGCCATCATCGGCGCCGGCGGCACGGTGATGCAGTTCGTGGGCGATGCCGTGATGGCGGTGTTCGGCGCCCCCTTCCCGCAGCCCGACCACGCCGACCGATCGCTGGCCGCCGCCC
>JBKJIL010000174.1:0-4411 GCA_046598435.1 Acidimicrobiales bacterium | reverse complement strand
CAACCCGGCGCTGCGCGACGACGAGGTGTTCGCGTGGGACGTGCCGCTGATGGTGCCGCTCAGCTACACGTTCATGGCTTACTTCGCGTTCGCAGCGGGCCGCCTGATCGCGGCGGGCCCCTTCCGCACGCGGGCGCCCCGCGCGTGGCACGAGCTGGCGGTGGCCTGGATGCTGGCGGTGTGGGCCCTTTGGGTGCTCGACCCCGTGAGTCGGCTCGGTCACCGCTTCTACCTCGGCGAGCTGTTCCACTACCGCGGGCCCGGCTTCTGGTTCGGGCTGCCGCTCGGCTCCCAGGTGGGCTTCGCCGCCACCGCCGCGGTGCTCATCGCCGCGCTCCATGTAATGGACCGCGACGCGCCCGACGTCGTCGTGGCCGGCCTGCGTGACAACCCGCACCTCGTCGCCCTCATCACCTACCACGCGCAGGTGTTCCACCTCGCGGCGGTGGCCTTCTACCTGCATGCCGACACGCTCGGCGGCGCCGCCGTGCTCATCTGGGTACCCGCCGCGGTGATCACGGCGGTCCACTGGAGCCAGCTGCGGCTCGCTCGCCCGGTCGACGTCGACTCGACCCAGCGCTCGACATTGACCCGGGTTGAGTGACGGAGCGAGGCGGGGCGACCTCGGGCGACTTTCTGGGCACTGCGCCCACAAGATCGCCCGAGAACGGCCGGGGGTCTACGGCTGCAGTGCGAGCGGGAGCTGGGTGATGCCGCGGACGAGGCGGCTGGGCTGGCGCTGGACGACGCCGGCGACCTCGTAGGCGGGCCAGCGGGCCAGCAGCTCCTCGAACACGATCTTGGCCTCGAGGCGAGCCAGGCCGGCGCCGAGGCAGTAGTGCTCCGCATAGCCGAACGACGTGTGCGGGTTGGGCGTGCGCGTGACGTCGAGCTGGTCGGCCGTCGGGCCGAACACCGACTCGTCACGGTTGGCCGATTGGTAGAGCATCAGCACGAAGTCGCCCTCGGTGATGGCCACCCCACCGAGCTCCGTGTCGCGGGTGGCGGTGCGGCAGAAGCTCATGATCGGCGCCTCCCAGCGCAACAGCTCCTCCACCCCGACCGGGATCCTCGACGGGTCGTCGGTGAGCAGCGCGCGCTGGTCCGGGTGCGACGCCAGCGCGAGCAGGCCGTTGGAGATGAGCGTGCGGGTCGTCTCGTTGCCAGCCACGAGCAGCGAGAGCACGAACATGTTGATGTCGAGGTCGGACACGGCGTCGCCGTCGACCATGCCGTGGGCCAGCACCGACACGAGGTCGTCCTTCGCTGCCTGGTGGCGGTCCTGCACGATGGCGTCGATGTAGACGAACAGCTCGGCGGCCAGAGCCAGCGAGTCGTCGGTGAACTCGCTGGCCGCCTCGATCATGGCGTCGGACCAACGGCGGAAGTCAGCCAGATCGCACTTGGGCACGCCCACCAGCTCGGCGATGACCATGAGCGGCAGCGGCACGGAGACCGCCTCCACCACGTCGACGACGTCCTGTCCCTTCATGGCGTCGAGGAGCTCCACGGCGATGGCGCGCACGCGCGCCTCGAGCTCGGCGACGCGGCGCACCGACAGGCTGGGGCTCACGAGCTTGCGGTGCTTGGCGTGCTGCGGCGGATCGAGGTAGAGGATCGACTCGGTCGACAGCAGCGGACGGGTGAGGTCGGTGAGCAGCACGCCCTGGCCGGAGCAGAAGGTGGCGGGGTCCTTCGACACCGCCAGGACGTCAGCGTGGCGGGTCACCGCCCACAGCCGCCCGGCCGGTCCGTCGTAGCGGTGGACGGGATCGTGGACCCGCAGCGCGGCGAGGGCGGGGTACGGGTCGCCCGCCCAGAAGTCGGGGTCGTGGAACGGCGGGGAGTCGACCATCCCGCGAGCGTAGGCCACGTACCTAACACTCATGTCACCTTGGCTGGTACGTTGCCGACGGGACCCAAGGGGAGGTGGTCAGGGCCGATGCAGTGGCAGGGGACGACGACCGTGATCACCGGTGCCTCGCGCGGGATCGGACGCTCGGTGGCGCGGGCGGCAGCCGTCAAGGGTGCCCGCGTGGGACTCATCGCGCGCGACGAGGCCGACCTCGAGACGGTGCTCGCCGAGACGGGTGGTCGCGGAGCCATCGCGGTGGCCGACGTCGCCGACCCCGACGCGCTGACCGCGGCGCTCCAAGCGCTCGAGGCCGAGCTCGGACCGGTCGACGTGCTCGTCGCCAACGCGGGCATCGGTGCCTACGGCGCCTTCGTCGACACCACCGCGGATGAGATCGAGCGCATCGTGCGCGTCAACGTGCTCGGCACCGCCCATGCCATCCGAGCCGTGCTGCCGGGCATGATCGAGCGGCGCCGGGGCCACATCGTCACCATCGGCTCGATCGCCGGACGCATCGGCTCACCGTTCGAGGCCATCTACTCAGCCACCAAGTTCGCCGGCGTGGGCCTCAGCGAGTCGCTGGTGGTGGAGCTCGAGCCCTACGGGATCGGCGTGTCGATCGTGAACCCCGGCCCTGTCGCCACCCACTTCGGGGAGGCCCGCGGCCACCCCTACGACCGACCCCGCCCCAGGCCCGTCCCGGCCGAGCAGGTGGCGGCCGCCGTGATCAAGGCCGTGGAAGGCAACCGCCACGAGCAGTACGTGCCCAGCTCCTTCCGCCCGGCGGTCGTGATCCGGCACCTCATCCCGCCGATCTTCCGGTTTGGCGCCAAGAAGAGCTTCACCAGGGAGCTCGCAGCAGATCGGGCCCGGCGATGAGGGCCCTCCTGTTCGGGGTCGACACCCAGCCGTGGACTGCGCCCGAGGGCGCCAACCGGCTGGCCGGCAACCTGGCCGTCACGCCGGTGGCCCTGCGCGAGATCCCCGATGCCCGGCCGCTGCGGCCCGACTGGCTCGTCACCCGGCCGTTGCTCACGGGCATCTGCGGGTCCGACTCGAAGCAGATCCTCCTCGACTTCGACGGCGACAGCGACAGCGCCATGAGCGGCCTGTGCACCTTCCCGCAGGTGATGGGTCACGAGGTCGTCGCCCGGGTCACCGAGCTCGGCCCCGAGGCCGAGGGCTTCGACGTCGGTCAGCGCGTGGTGCTGAACCCGTGGCTGTCATGCGCACCACGCGGCATCAGCCCGCTGTGCCCCGCGTGCGTCGACGGCGACTACAGCCTGTGCTGGAGCTTCACGGAAGGCACGATCAGCACGGGCATCCACACCGGCGTGTCGAGCGATGCCACCGGCGGGTACGCCGAGCTCATGCCGGCCCACTCCTCGATGCTCTTCGCGGTGCCCGACAGCATCGACGACGAGCACGCCATCTTCGCCGACCCGTTCGCAGTGTCGCTCCACGGCATCACGCGCCACCCGCCGCCCCCTGGTGGCAAGGCGCTGGTGTGGGGCGCCGGGGCGCTGGGCTCGGCGGCGGTGGCGATCCTGCGCGCGCTGTACCCCGACGTGGAGGTGGCCGTTGTGGCCCGCTTCGATGCCCAGGCGGCGTTCGTCACCGAGCTCGGCGCCCACAAGGTGCTGCGCCTGGGCACGCAGATCGAGCTCGTGGAGGAGCTGGCGGCATGGTCGGGCGGCGTACTGCGCCCCACGATGGAGGGCCTCGGCGGCATCCCGATGTGCCACCCGGGCGGATTCGACGTGGCCTACGACACGATCTCCAAGCCAGAGACCTTCGAGGTGGAGGTGCGGGTGCTCAAGGCCCGCGGCACCCTCGTGAAGAGCGGCGTCCACGCACCGGGCCGCTGGGAGTGGAGCCCGCTCTACTTCAAGGAGATCAGCTGGGTCGGCTCCAACGCCTTCGGCATCGAGGAGGTGGAGGGCGAGCGCAAGCACGGCATCCAGCACTACCTGGATCTCGTGCAGGCAGGCCGCATCGACCTCACGGGGATGCTCACCCACACCTTCGGGCTCACCGAGTGGCAGGACGCCTTCTTCACCATCGCCGACCAGGAGCACACTGGCGCCATCAAGGTCGCCATCGACCCCACCCGGTGACACCACCACAACAGCTTCTGTGCGCACGCAGCAACGCCATGCGGACGTGAGTGCGCACAGAACACGAAGGAGCGTTGCATGAGGATCGCTGGGACTGTCGCGCTGGTCACGGGCGCATCGTCGGGCATCGGCGCAGCCACCGCCGTGGAGCTGGCCCGACGGGGCGCCACCGTCGTCGTGACGGCCCGCCGTGAGGCCGAGCTCGACGTGACGGCCAAGCGCTGCCAGGAGCACACCGCGGCGAGCTTCCCCATCACGGGCGACCTCGCCCTCGACGGCGAGGGCGAGGGCGACCGCATCGTGGCCGCCGCGGTCGAGCGACTGGGCCGGGTCGACATCGTGGTCAACAACGCCGGCATCAGCCTCCACCGCCACGCCCTGGGCACGAGCGCGGCCGACGTGGAGCGCGTCATGCGGGTGAACTTCCTCTCCGCCGTGC
>JBKJIL010000007.1:0-5442 GCA_046598435.1 Acidimicrobiales bacterium | reverse complement strand
CGGACGTCATCGGCCAGGTAGACCTGGGCCGATGCGCCCGTGCCGAGCGGAGCGATGAGCCGATACCGCCCGCTGAGCACGCGACCGATCTGGTCCGCCATGCGGGACATGACCACGGGCCGAGGGTACCCGGTGCTCCGGGTGCGGAGGCGCACCCCCGCCGTTGGGCCTGATGAGTCGGACGGTTGGTGCAGCGACCAGACTGGCCCCACCATGTCCGACCCGTCCTGGCCCCGCACCGCCACCGCAGCGCCCTGGACGCTGCGGGCCGCCACGGCCATCGTCTCGATCGAGACCCTCGTCGAGACGACCGTGGTCGCCGGCCGTACGGCCCTGACCCCAGGTCTGCGGGGGCTCCTGGTCGCCTGCCTGGCCCTCAAGTGGCTCTTCGCCTGGCGAGCCCTCCGCCTGCGTCCTGGCGCGATGATGGGCCTGCTGCTGCTCGAGGGCACCACCATCGTGGCCGCCTTCGGGGCCGTCGAGGCAGCCGGCCTCGTGCGTCTTGCCCTCGGAGGCACGGCGCTGGCCTGCATGGTGCTCCTGTCCGCCTCCCTCCACGCCTTCCCGACGCCCGCGCTGCCCAAGGGCTAGCCACGAGCCACCACGAGGACCTGTGACCGATCCCACCCCCACCCACTCCGGCCCGCCGCCCTCGAGCCTGCGCTACCGGCTGGCCGTGACCGCCGCGCTCCTGGTCGCCGCCCTGGCCCTGTTCCTCGGGGTGCGGGCCACCGAGACCGGTGGCGATGACAGCGCCCTCGCCGGCCGCCCCGACGTGGTCGAGCACGTCTTCCCGCCTCGGGGAGCGGAGGTGCTCCAGCAGGCCGAGGTCGGGATCGACCTCGCCCCTGGCTACGAAGGCGCGCTGATCCTGAACGGCACCGCCATCCCCACGACCGAGCTGCGTCGGGTGCCCGCGCAGAACCAGGTGTTCTTCGCGCCGGGCCCCGACCGCTCCTTCGAGACGCTCGCCGCCGGCCAGAACTGCGTCACGGCCATCGTGTGGCGGTCTGCCGCCGGTCGCGGCCCGACCGACCTCAGCTTCCAGTGGTGCTTCGACGCCACCTGACGTTTCTGTCGACCCCGTCGACCCCGCCCACCCCGCCCGCCCACCCAGTCAGCCCGGCAGCTCGCCCGTCTCCAGGAGCTGGGTGAAGGCCGCCTCGTCGATCACCGGCACCCCGAGCTCGGTCGCCTTGGCCAGCTTCGAGGCGCCCGGCCCCTCCCCCACCACCAGCGCGGTGGTCTTCTTCGACACGCTGCCGGGCGACTTGCCACCCCGGCGCTTGATGGCCGCCTCCACCTCCTCGCGGTTGTAGCCGTCGAGCGTGCCCGTGACGACCACCGTGCAGCCGGTGAGGGTCTGCGGGACGTCGACCACCTCGGGGCCGGTGAGGTTCACCCCGGCCTGGCGCAGGCGCTCCACGACGTCGCGACGGGCGGGATCCGCGAACCAGGCCGCCACCGCCGACGCGATCACCGCGCCGACGCCTTCGACGGCCGCCAGCTCCTCCACGTCGGCGGTGAGGATCCGGTCGAGGTGACCCCGGGCTTCGGCCAGGGCCTCCGCGCCGGCCGGCCCCAGGTGGCGGATGTTGAGGCCGACGAGCAGGCGAGCCAGCGGTTGGGCCTTCGATGCCTCGATGGCCGCCTGCAGGTTGGTGATGGACACATCGCCCCACCCATCGAGCGGTCGCAGCACGTCCCAGTCGATGGCGTAGACGTCGGCCACGTCGCGCACGAGGCCGAGCTCGATCAGCTGCCTGACCCGCTGCTCGCCCAGGCCCTCGATGTCGAGCGCGCCACGGCTGGCGAAGTGCTCGATGGCGCCAGCCGCCCGGGCCGGGCACTGGTCGTTGAGGCAGCGGGTGTCGGCCTCGCCATCGGGACGCACCAGCGCCACACCGCAGATCGGGCACTCGGTGGGGAAGGCCCACGGCGGCCGATCCGCGGGTCGATCGGCCAGCACCGCCCCCACCACCTCGGGGATGACGTCGCCGGCGCGGCGCACGATGACCGTGTCGCCGGGCCGCACGTCCTTGGCTCGCACCTGGTCCTCGTTGTGGAGGGTGGCCTGGCTCACGCTGACCCCGCCCACGAACACCGGCTCCAGCACGGCGTAGGGCGTGGCCCGCCCCGTGCGCCCCACCGACACCCTGATGTCCAGCAGCGTGGTGGTGCGCTCCTCCGGCGGGAACTTGTAGGCGATGGCCCACCGGGGCGCCTTCGAGGTGGCGCCCAGGTCGGCTCGCCGGGCCAGGTCGTCGACCTTCACCACCACGCCGTCGATCTCATAGGGCAGGTCGTGGCGGTGCTGCTGGCGGTTGCGGCAGTACTCGTAGACCTCCTCGAGGGTGTGCACGGTGCGGATCTCAGGGTTGATCGGTAGGCCCAGCCCGGCGAGGAGCTCGAGGGTCTCGTGGTGGGTGGCGACCTCCGCCCCCCCCACGACCTCACCGAGCTGGTAGCACCACAGCGACAGCTCGCGCTGGGCGGTGACGATGGCGTCCTTCTGGCGCAGCGCGCCGGCGGCCGCGTTGCGAGGGTTGACGAACGGCCGCAGGCCCTTGTCGATCTGGTGCTCGTTGAGCGCCGCGAACGCGGCCATCGACATGTACACCTCACCCCGGACCTCGAGGACCTCGGGCGCGCCTGCCGGGAGACGGGTGGGCACGTCGTGCAAGGTGGCCACGTTGGCCGTCACGTCCTCACCGGTGTGGCCGTCGCCCCTGGTGGCGGCCTGCACGAAGCGACCCCCCTCGTAGCGGATCGAGATGGCGAGACCATCGATCTTGGGCTCGCACACGTACCCCACGGCAACGGGTCCGTCGCCCTGCCCGAGCCGCCGCTGCAGGCGCTCGCCCCACGCGTGGAGCTCCGCTTCGTCGAAGGCGTTGTCCAGGCTCATCATGGCCACGCGGTGCACGACCGGGGCAAAGGTGGTGCTGGCCCGACTGCCGACGCGCTGCGTCGGGGAGTCGGGCGTGATCAGCTCCGGGTGCTCCTCTTCGATGGCGCGCAGCTCGCGCACGAGATCGTCGTAGTCGGCGTCGGAGATGGTGGGGTCGTCGAGCTCGTGATAGCGCCGGTTGTGCGCCTCGATCTCCGTGCGCAGCGCGGCAGCCCGGTCCTCCACCGCCCGATCAGCCATGGCGGCGATGGTACCGAGCGTCGCCCCCGTGCTCAGCCGACGAGCGGATCGAGGGGGTCGGGCTCAGGCGCCGACGGTGAGCCGCATGCCGTGCGTCTGGGTCTCGAGCCGGCGGGCCACCTGGTTCGTGAGCGACAGGACGAGATCAGCCTGCTCCTCGCCGTGGCTGGCGAGGCCGCACGCGGGGGTGACGAGGGCCTGCTCGCGCAGCAGCACCGGATCGCAGCCGCCCTGGGTGAGGGCGCACCACTCGGCAGACAGGTGGTGCCAGAGCCGTTCGGGGGTGGCCCCGAGCGGACCCGAGGTGGGGACAGCACCCCATGCCACCCAGCCACCACGCTCGAGGAAGGCGCCGATGGCGCCGGCGTGCTCCGCCGCGCCCATGAGCAGCGGCAGCGACAAGATCTGGGGACCGGCCTGCAGCACGACCCGCCAGTCCGCCACGCCACAGCAGTGCAGGCCGGTGATGGCGTGGGGCTCGAGCGCGGCCAGCGCGCTCGACACCAGGTCGATCGTCCGGTTCGGGTCGAGCGGGAAGCCCCGCTGCATGGCCGCCGTCAGCCCCGGCTCGTCGAGGAACACGACGAGGGGAGCCATGGGTGCCGTCTCCCGGGCGGCGTTCACCAGGGCCCGAGCACGGGCCCGTACGGCCGCTCCCGCCATGGCGAAGGCCCGTTGGACGGGGACACCAACCGTGCTGAGGGCGATGCCGAGGGTCACCGGGCCGGTGAGCTGGAGCTTGATCGGCGCCCGTCGCCCCGCCACAGCGCTGAGAAAGGCCCGCAGGCCCCCGAACGGCTCACCGTCGATCCCGGCTTCGGTGAGAGGAGCGCGGGGGTCGATGGCGCGGGGGTTGTCGACCTCGAGCGAGCCGTCGGGCAGCACGGTCACGCCCGGCACGCCCCACGCGGCCTGAGCGATCATGCGCTCCATCCCCGAGCGGTTGGGCAGCGACGGCGCCGCCGGCAGGCGCGGGTGGCGCTCCAGCACGAACGTGGTCGCGGCCCGAGGATCGGTGTGCGGCAGGCTCCCGATCGAGGTCGCCAGCCCGCGCGCCAGCTCGATCCGCTTCACGTCGATCCCGCCCAGCCAACATCGGCCTCAGCCACTGTTCCCCCTGGTTGTTACCTACATGGAATAGCCACCGGTGGGCCGAATGGGCAAATCTCGTCGCTGTCATGCAGCTCCTCTCCGGACCCTGGCCCGTTCGCACCACGTGGTTGGCGCTGCCGCTCGTCGTCGGGCCGGCCCTCGGATCCGCCCTCGACGGCAGCTCCCGGGCTGTCGCCCTCACCGGTGCCGTGCTGGCGTGGGGCACCTGGGCCAAGGTGCTCGTGGCCGTGCTCATCCCCCGTACGGCGAGCCTCACGGCGCTGCGCATCGTGGCGCCAGCCGGCCTCGGTGCGGCGATGTGGGCTGCCTGGGTGGGTGAGCCGGGGCTGGCCGACGTCGCCGCGGTGGGCTGGTCCGCTCTTGCCGTGGTGGTGGCCTTCGCCCCCACCACCGGGGACTCGTTCGTCAACGGCTCGTCGTACGGGGACGAACGGCGGATGCCGCTGCGCGTCCCAGGTTCGCTGCTCCTCGGGCCCCTCCAGCTCACCTGGATCAGCGCCGTGGCAGCGCCGATCGGTGTGCCGCTCCTGCTCGCCGCTCGCCAGTGGGTGGGTGCCGGCGTGCTGGCCGGGGTCGGCGTGCCCGCCGCGGCCGTCGCCATCCGGGCGCTGCACGGGCTGTCGCGGCGCTGGGTGGTGTTCGTGCCGGCCGGTCTCGTGCTGCACGACCTGCAGGCCATGGTCGACCCGGTGCTGTTCCCCCGCGCCAGCATCCGCCGACTGGGTCCCGCGCCCGCCGACGGCGACGGCGCGCTCGACCTCACCCAGCGCTCGCTGGGGATCGCCCTCGAGCTCGAGCTGGGGGAGGCCACCGACATCGCGCCACGCCGCACCGACGGCGCCGTCGAGGTCGTTCCCGTGGCGCGCCTCCTCTTCACCCCCACCCGCCCGGGTGCCCTGCTCACCGAGGCCGCCGCCCGTCGCATCGCCGTCGGCTGACCCGGCGCCGCGCTAGGCGACCTGGCCGGCGCCCACCACCTCGTCGCGTTCGTACAGCACCACGCTCTGGCCCGGTGCCACCCGCCGGGACGGCTCGTCCCACACCACGTCGGCGCCCGACACCTGGCACGACCGCAGCGCGCCGTGGGCGCTGACCTGGGCGGCCAGCGGGCCGGCGACGGGGCCAGCGCTCCACGCGAGGTCGCGCAACGTGACCCGCTCGACGAGCAGGTCCTCCCG
>JBKJIL010000002.1:0-2676 GCA_046598435.1 Acidimicrobiales bacterium | reverse complement strand
CCCAATTGAGGTGAAACGACACTCGGTCGGCCGTGCTCCATCAGCCCAGCTTCCGACGTAGTTCGCGCATTCGGAGGCGCGCCGGGGTGGGACCCATGCCCATGAGGTTGAGAGGCGGATCGAGCTGGCCCAGGACCTCCTTCTCCAGCGCTGCGAGCGTCGCCCGATCGGGGCAGGCGAAGGTCGTGAGTCGAAAGTGGTCGTGCATCCAAGTCGTGACTGCGGCGGTGCTCGGGCGACTCAGCTTCCCGGGTCGCTCCAGCACGAGCTCCAGCGGCTCAAACAGCACCGCAGTCAGCGTCCGCCGGAATGTGCTGCTGCTGGTGTTGCCGCGAGATTGTTGCCACCGATGCGACTCCGAAGCGTCTCACAAGGGGCCGACGCAGTTCACCATGGCAATGCGTGGCTGACGCCGCCGCGCCGGGGCACGATGGCAGGTTGCTGAACCGGGTGCCCCCGACCAGGGCCCACCTACGCGCTGTCATCGCCGTTGGGTTCGGCGACTTCGGCGATGACCTCGTTGATGGCCCAGGTGTGCTCCGACTCAATCGCTAGGCCCCTCCAGGGCTGGATGAGCCAGGACAGCGGTTCGAAGTTCGTCGGCTCCAGCTGGGTGTCAGTCGGCTTCACCATGGCCAGCGAGCCGCGTCCGCTTCGCAATCCAGTTACCACGGCGAACCGATGATTCGGTTCGGCTCGGGCCGCACGCAGCTCGTTTCGAGTAACCACGAAGCCGCGGGACTCCTGGGCCAGTTGACAGCGCGTCCGGAGCCTGAGCGCGGTCGAGACGGAGAAGGGGCCGTCATGTTCAGTAAGTCGGGTTGACGTCGCCGCGGCCGTTGAGGGGAGTTGTCGGCGGCTTCAGTTGTGACCTCGTTCACGAGCTCGGCGAGTTGGCCCGAGACGCTGTCGGTCCGGCTCGGTACGCTTGCCCTACGGACTTCGGTCCGCCTCGGTGTCGTGCGGCGCCCGTCCCGGTCAGCGGTTGTCCACGAGGTGGGCAGTGTCCGGTCACCGAGTCTGAACGTCATCAGATCTTCCAGTGGCTCCAAGAAGCGATGGGCCCAGAGAGGGCGGCGATCACGATCGAGCTGCTCCCGCCAGTGGGACGGGGAGAGATCGCGACCCGAACCGACCTCGCCGTCATGGAAGGACGGCTCCGTGGCGAGATCGCCGAGCTGCGTGGCGAGGTGCGCGGTGAGATCGGTGCGCTGCGCAGTGAGATGGGAGCACTGCGGGGCGACATCGGGGCGCTCAAGGGCGATCTGATGAGGACGCTGCTCCTCGGCGTCGGTGGGATGCAGATCGGCCTCGTGGCGCTCGTGCTCACGGCCGTCCGCTTCGGCTGAGACATCGCCACTGCCGGCCCACCTCCCCGAGGCGGGCGTCGCGGATGATGCGGACGACATCCATCGGGTCGTCCTGCCGCCACTGGCAAGGTGCTGGCGGTCGGCCACCCGCATGTGTCGCTCACCTTGGTGCGGCGGCGGTGTGACCGGGCGGCCGATGTCACGGGGCGCCGGTACCCTGCAGGCACCACATCACGAGCGACCTGAGGGGCCTGGCCCTGCGACGGTCCCGCAACCGACCGAACGGCACGGTGCGAACGCCAGGTTCGATGAGGAGCCACCATGCGCCCGCGCATTCGCATTCCCCGCCCGCTGCAGTGCGGCAGCTACACCGCCGGCCACGAGGCCCACTTCATCCAGGCCCGCCTCTCGCGGGAGCAGCCGCCGATCGGTCGTGGCACGGCGTCGGTCGACCCCGAGGGCTGGATCACGATCACGTTGCGCGGGCAGGACACGGTCCGCTGGTGGACCCATGACCCCGCCCGCCTCGACGCCCAGCTCGCAGCAGCCGAAGGGCGAGTGGAGCTGCGCCACGCGTCCTCGCTGGCCGTCCCGACCGGCACGGGTCACTACATCGTGAGCGCGAGCGACCAGCCGACCCCGTGCCCGTCGCCAGATGACGACGTCGACAGCCTGTCGATCGTCGAGCTCGTGCAGCAGCGCGGAGGGTTCGTCCTCCCGAGCGACGACCCTCGGATGCGGGAGCTCCGCGAGGCGCCGGAGCCCTGACGGCTGTGGCAGTGCGGCGCTAGCGTCGCAGTACGGACTTCGGTTCGTCTCGGTGCCGTTGAGCGCCCGTCCCGGTCGTAGTGCTGTCCAGGAGGTGCCCGTGTCGGTCACGGAGTTCCAGCGTCACCAGGTGTTCACGTGGTTCGAGGCATCGATGGGCTCGGAGAGGGCGGCCATCATGATGGATCTGCTTCGCTCAGTCGGCTGGGGAGACATCGCCACCGGCACGGATCTGGCGGCACCGAGCGTGACCCGGCGCGTCCCTGTCGACAGAAGGGGCTAGTCGATCAGACCTCGGTCGACGATCCATTCGGCCGGCTGTCCGGTCACGACGGAGATGTGCTCGTAGTCGGTGTCGTAGTGGAGGACCTTCAGCGAGCTGGCCTCGGCGACGGCCGCGACGATCAGATCCGGCACCTTGCGTCCGCGTAGGCCCTGGTCGGCCAGCGCTCGCTGCACCTGTCCGGCTCGAACCAGGTGGTGCGGCTCGATCGGCACGGAGGGGAAGATCGCCAACGCTGCGATGAGGCCGTCCCACTCCTCTGCGTTCCGCGCCGAGAAGCCAACCTCGAGGTCGGTGATCGCGGTTCGAGCGATG
>JBKJIL010000181.1:0-15684 GCA_046598435.1 Acidimicrobiales bacterium | reverse complement strand
CTGGTCCCACCTGAGCGATCACGACGGGAGGACATCCGTACTTGACCGGGCGGTCAAGTACGGTGCCGTCCGTGGCCGTGCGACTGGAACCGCAGGACGAGTACATGCACGAGCTCGGCCCCGAGCCGAACTTCAACGAGAGCATGTACTTCAACCTCTACGACCCCAAGCAGGGGGTGGGCGGCTGGTTCCGGTGCGGCAACCGGGCCAACGAGGGCTACGCCGAGATGACGGTGTGCCTCTACCTGCCGGGTGGACGGGTGGCCTTCATGTACAAGCGCCCCGAGATCTCCACCAACGACGCCTTCGACGCCGGCGGGATCCGCTTCGACGTGCTGGAGCCCTTCAAGCGGCTCGACGTCACGTACTCCGGCAAGGTCGTCGTGCTCGACGACCCGCTGGAGATGGCCGACCCGAAGAGCGCCTTCACCAACAACCCGTACGCCGAGTGCGAGGTGCGCATCGAGTACTCGGGCGTGTCCGCCATGTTCGGCGGCGAACCCGACGAGCCGCACGAGAAGCCGGGCGAGGAGTTCGCCAAGGGCCACTACGAGCAGCTCATCGCCGGCAAGGGCACCATCCGCGTCGGCGACGAGGAGTGGGAGGTCGACGGCTTCGGCCTGCGCGACCACTCCTGGGGCCCGCGCTACTGGCAGGCCCCGTGGTACTACCGCTGGCTCACGGCCAACTTCGGCACCGACTTCGGCTTCATGGGCTCACGGGTCGCCCGCCGGGACGGCGACGGCACCCGCGGCGGCTTCGTGTGGGAGAACGGCCAGCTGCACCTCTGCCACGAGTTCGAGATCTCCACCGACTGGCAGGGCGACGACACCTACCACCAGGGCATCTCGGCCACGCTGCGCTCCAAGGACAAGGAGTGGAAGGTGACCGGCAAGGTGCTCAACCTCATCCCGCTGCGCAACCGCCGCCCCGATCCCGACACCGGCGACATGCTCGTGACCCGGATCTCCGAGGGCATGACCGAGTGGACCCTCGACGACGGCCGCACCGGCTACGGCCTCTCCGAGTACCTCGACCAGATCATCGACGACAACCCCGTCGGCCTGGCCGAGTAGCCGGCAGCCGGATCAGCTGCCCGCCTGGGCCTGGCTCTCGCGCTGGGCCCAGGCGAACACGCCCTTCGACATCGTCGACCGCTCCTCCGCCGCCCGCCGGCCGAACACCTCGGCGCGGGCTGCGTGCACCCCGGTGTCGTCGGGCGCGGCTAGCGCCGCCATCTCGGCCAGGTGACCGGCCAGGCGCAGGTCGCCGGCCGCGGCCAGCTCCTGGGCCCGGCTGGCCAGCACCCCGGCGCCTCCCGCGAGCGCGGCCACCTCGGCCGCCAGCACGGCGTCAGGCGCCGGCTTGAGGTTGGCCGGGTTGCCGTCGTACCAACCGCCGTAGAGGCGCCACAGGTTGCGGACCACGAACTCGGGCTCGTCGTAGACGGGCTTCAGGTAGGGCTTGTCGAGCAGGTGGGCGGGCGCCCGTACCGCGTGGACGATGTCGTCGAGGCGGGCCCCGGCGTTCATCATCTCGAGGGTCTGAGCGACGAGCGACTCGAGCAGCTCGGCGGTGTCGCCCAGGGCCTGGCTGACCCGGTCGGCCCCGATGATCGGGAAGCCGTGCCCGGGGAGGAGCACCTCGGCGCCCTTGGCGGCCATCTTGCGCAGCCCGATGGCCCACTCGCGCGGGTAGCGCTGCACCTTCTGCGGGTTGCCGCAGTTGGGGCTGGCCCAGATGAAGAGGTCGCCGGTGCAGAGCACCTTGCGGCCCGGGTTCCACACCCAGGTGGCGTCGTCGGTCTCGCCCTTGTCGTGGTGCAGCTCCCACGTCTCGCCGCCCACGGTCAGCGTGAGGTGGTCGCGGTACAGCTCGTCGGGCTGGCGGTACTCGGTGGGCCAGTACGGCACCGGGAACTGGAACTGCCGCTGGTTGATCACGCCGTTGTACCCAGCCGTGAGGACGTAGCGCTCGAAGCGGGCCGGCATCAGCTCGTGAGCCACCACGTGAGGCGCGGCCCACCCGTTGGCCGCCGCCTCCTCCTCGAAGGGCCCCAGACCCAGCACGTGGTCGATGTGGCCATGGGTGAACACGACCGTGTGCGCCCGATCGGTGCTCCACCCGCGGATGCGCTCGTGGTTGGCCCGGGCGAACACCTCGTTGCCGGTGTCGACGAGCAGCAGGCCGTCGTCGGTGGCGAAGGCGCAGCTGTTGCCGAAGGCGGTGTTGAAGGCCGTCCGGTCCGCCACCTCAGCCATCCCGACGTCGAGGGTCACCGGGTGGTGGCCGTCGGCCTCGGTGGAGGTCTCCCCCTGCCACAGCCGCTCTGCGATCTCCAACAGCTCTGCCATGTGCTCCCCCTTCGTGCCACCCCGAACAGGGCGGACTCTAGGCGTCTCCTCCCGCTGCTGATCAGCCGCCGTTCAGGTTCGGACCGGCACGATGCCAGCACAGCCAACGTCTGCCAGGAGGCAACCATGATCCGAACCCCCCACCGCCGAGCCGGAGCCACCGTGCTCGTCACGCTGCTCGGGCTGACCGCGGCCGCCTGCGGGAGCGACTCGGCCACGACCACCGCCACCACTGCCCCCGACCGGACGACGACCACCGCCGTGAAGCCCGTCATCGACCCCGGCGACGGCGGCAAGTACGCGCCGGAGCTCGCGCCGGCCGACTTCGTCGACGTCGTCGACAACCCCTACTTCCCGCTCACCATCGGCTCCACCTGGATCTACGAGGGCGAAGCCGACGAGCCCGGCAAGACCGAGCACATCGAGGTGGTGGTGCTCACCGAGCGCAAGGAGATCCTCGGGATCTCGGCCACCGTCGTGCGCGACACGGTCACGGTCGATGGGGTGCTGCTCGAGGACACCTACGACTGGTACGCCCAGGACGCAGAGGGCAACGTCTGGTACCTCGGCGAAGCCGTCAAGAACTACGAGGACGGCACGTTCGTCGACACGGAGGGATCCTTCGAGGCGGGGGTGGACGGCGCCCTCCCGGGCATCGTGATGAAGGCCACGCCCAAGGTCGGCGACGCCTATCGCCAGGAGCTCTACCGCGGCGAGGCCGAGGACCTCGGCGAGGTGATCGCCGTCAGCGGGTCCAAGACCGTGCCTGCGGGCACCTACGACTCGGTGCTGGTCACCAGAGACTGGAATCCCCTCGACCCCGACGTCATCGAGCAGAAGACCTACGCCCGTGGCGTCGGCGTGATCTTCGAGGAGCACGTGCAAGGCGGCACCGGGTCGTCAGCTCTCATCTCGTTCATCCCGGGCACCTAGCCCAGCGCTCAGCGCGGGGCGAGGTCGCGGATGGCTTGACGGGTGTCGATGCCGAAGGGCAGGAGCGCCAGTGCCGGCGTGGTGACGCCGTTGTCGACGTAGCGCTGAATGTGCTCGCGGCACTTCTCGGGCGGGCCCCACACGATGAGATCGTCGACGACCTGATCGGGGATGGCGGCGAGGGCGGCCTTGCGGTCGCCCTCCTTCCAGAGGCGCCACATCTCGCCGAGCACCTCGCCCCGGCCCATCCACTCGTGGAAGGCCGCGTACACGGGCACGTTGAGGTACGCCGCGATGGCGAAGCGGCCCATCCCCCGCACGGTGTCGGCGTCGTCAGTGGGGGCCACGAAGATCCGGGCCACCACCTCCTTGGGCGTGCCGTCACCGGCCGCCTGCACGATGGGTGCCACCGTCGACACGTCGTCGGCCGACAGCCAGTTGATGATGGCGCCGTCGCCCTCGCGGCCGGCCAGCTTCAGCATCCCCTCGCGCAGCGCGGCGATGAGGATCGGCACGGGCTGCTCGGGGCGCACGCCGAGCTTGAAGCTGCGCACGTTGAACGACGGGGTCTCCATCGTGACCTTCTCCCCCGCCAGCGCCGCCCGGAGGAACCGCACCATGTCCTTCGTTCGCTGGTAGGGCGACTCGAACGGGATGCCGTTCCACCCCTCCACGATGACGTTCGACGACGTGCCGATGCCGAAGGCGAAGCGGCCCGGCGCGGCGTCGGCCAGCAACGCCACCGACTGCGCCATGCAGGCAGGCCCGCGGGTGAAGGCAGGCACGATGGCCGTGCCCAGCCGCAGCGACGGGGCCCACACCGATGCCAGCGCCAGCGGGGTGAAGGCGTCGGCACCGTTGGACTCGGCCGACCACACGTCGGTGTAGCCGAGCTCCTCGAGCTCGACGATCCAGTCGCGCTGCGCGTGGAGCGGGACGCCGTCGAAGGGGATGGTCATGCCATAGCGCTGTTCCATCCCCGGATCATGGCCCAGGTGGCGACCCAGGCGCGCCGGTAGCGTCGTCACCATGTCCGACCTGAAGCCTGTGCCCGAAGACTGGGATCGATGCCTGGCTGTGGTGGCCCACCCCGACGACCTCGAGTACGGCAGCTCGTGCGCGCTGGCCCGCTGGACGGCGCAGGGCAAGACGGTCGTGCAGGTGCTGGCCACCCGGGGCGAGGCGGGCATCGACGCCCTCGAGCCGGTCGAGTGCGCCCGCGTGCGCACGGCAGAGCAGATCGCCGGCGCCGCGCAGGTGGGTGTGGAGACCGTGGAGTTCCTCGACTTTGCCGACGGCGCCCTCGAGCACGGCCTCGATCTGCGCCGGGCCCTGGCTCGCTCCATCCGCCGTCACCGACCGGACATCGTCGTGACGCTGACGTTCCGCGACCAGTGGAGCGCCGGCAGCGCCTGGAACCACGTCGACCACCGCGTGCTCGGCCTCGCCGTGGTCGACGCCGTGCGCGACGCCGGCAACCGCTGGGTGTTCCCCGAGCTCGTCGCCGAGGGCCACGAGGCGTGGAGTGGCGTGCGCTTCGTGCTGGCGGCGTCGTCGCCCGAGTCGCGCCACTACGTCGACGTGACCGACTCGCTCGAGCGGGGCATCGCCAGCCTCAGAGCGCACCAGGCGTACATCGACGGCTTGGGCGGCGACTTCGACCCCGACTCGTTCCTGCGCGGCATGGCCGAGGGGGTCGGCGCCGACGTGGGCGTGGGCGCCGGCATCCCCTTCGAGCTCATCCCCACCTGAGCCGGCCCCCCGGTGCGTTCGGGGCACCAGCGCGCGCAGGGCGCGCGGCCGTGCCCCCAACCTCGGCAGCCGGGCGGTCAGCCGCGAGGGAGCGACTTCCGGTCGAAGGTGACGAGCCGGCAGGGCCCGGTGCCGTCGTCGATGATGCCGACGAAGTGACCGCCGGCGCGCTCCAGCGCTCTCCATGACGCCTCGTTGGCCACGAACGGGCTGGCGCACGCCTGCGTCCAGTCCGGGTGGAGCCCGAACACCACCTCGCGCACGAAGGCGCTGATGATGGCCGTGCCCACGCCCCGGCCGCGGTCGGCGGGATCAGCGACGAGATAGTCGATGCCGGCCGCCGCGCGGTCGATCCCGAGGGGGAGCCAGAGGGCGCACTCGTCGGGCTCGTGAGCGGCCGGGTAGCACTGCAGCCATCCGATGGGGCGATCGTCGAGGAGCGCGATCCAGTGCTCGGTGGTGTCATCGGCGTGGGGGTCGTAGTCGCGCACCACCGCCTCCCACGACACGTCGTCGCCCTCCCACCACTGCACGACGCCGGGCTCGTTGAGCCACTCGTGGAGCATCGGCAGATCGGCGCCGGCGAGACGACGGAAGGACACGTCCACGCACCCAAGGATGCCACCCGAGGATCCAGGTAGGTTCCGGCCATGGAGAAGCTCGTGTACGGGTTGTGGCGTGGCGCTGACCAGGACGTCGACCCGATCCGGTCAGCACTGCTCGACGAGATGGCCCCGGCGCTGGTCGATCTCGGCGTCGATGGTCTGCGCATCGAGGTGGAGGAACCGGCCGGGAAGATCCTGCGGACGGGATCCATGGCCGATGGGAGCCTGCTCTGCGGGTCCGTGTCGATCTGGCTGGACAGCTACGACAACCGCGGTCCGTACGAGGCCGCCATCGCCGGGGCCGGGGCCCAGGCCTTCGGCTGGATCGTGGCGGAGTCGGTGGCCAAGGCGTGGGGTCCCAACCGGGGCTGGCCGGACGGCTACCAGTCGCCGGGCATGTCGATCCTCACGTTCTTCGACAAGCGCGCTGACGTGTCCGACGAGGACTTCTACCGGATCTGGCACGGTGAGCACACGCCGCTGACCTTCGACATCCACCCCTTCCGGCTCTACGTGCGCAACCAGGTGCTTCGCGCCGTCACACCGGGCGCACCCTCGGTGCGCGGCATCGTGTACGAGGCCGTGGGCAGCGACGAGGAGATCACCGACCTCACCCGGCTGTTCGGCTGCGCCGGCCAGCCCGAGCGCCTCATGGAGCAGATCGGGCGGGTGAACGACCACATGGCCACCTTCGGCAACACGGCCACCCTGCAGTGCGTCACCACCCGCGAGTGGATCGTCAAGACGCTGTCGACCTGACGCCGGGCCGGGTGCAAACCAGCGGCACGCGCCTACGACGCGATGGTCGCAGACCGCACCGTTCCCATGCCCCCAACCCTATTCAGGCGCTGTGACAGCCATCCGATGCCTTCCCAGGGATCTCGGTGCCTCAGGAGTGCTCGGGCGGCAGGGTGATGTGCGACGACGCAGGGTCGTCCATGTCGAGGTCCATGTCGCCGAGGTCGAGGCCGTCGCTGTCGGCCTCGGCCACGATCTCGACCTTCGGACGCTCGCCGTAGATGGCCGCCTCCAGCCCGAACATGGCGGCGCCGAGCATGGCCCCACCGGCGGTGGTGCGCATGCGAGAGAGCGGGTGGGCTCGCCCGGTGTCGGGATCGGGTGGGGCGGTGGCGAGCCACTCGCGCCACTGCTCCTCGGTCCAGTCGTCCGGATCCTGGGGCGGTTCGTCGAACACCGCGGTCACCGGCCCAGGCTACGACCTGCCGTCGTCCCTGGGGCGGCTGGCCCGTCGTCCGCCGTGCGTCCAGGCCGCGAGGTCGGGCGGCACGAGGGCGGCGACGGTGGCCTCGTAGCGCTCGAGATCGGCCTCGTGGAGCAGGTCGCGCCACTCGCCGCCGCCGCCCCGGCGGAAGAAGGCCGTCTCGTCTCGCCAGATCTTCTGGGTCACCACGGGCGCCAGCTCGCCGGCGCGTGCACGCATCCGATCGAAGCCGGCCGAGACGGCCAGCTCCTCGAGGCGCGCGTCGGTGATGTCGATGGCCAGAGCATCGGCGACCCGGCGCATCTCGGCCGGCAGGTCGGCGCTCAGGTCGCTGTAGTGCAGGAGCAGCACGTTGTGGTCGTGCCGCCGATCCCAGGCGGCCCGGAACTGGGCCAGCACGCCCGCGAGGGTGGCGTCGTGCTCATCCCCCTGCGTGGGATCGGCCCACATCCGGAAGCGCTCGAGCGGATCGTCGGGTCGGTCCGGCGGCGGGCCGAGCTCGTCGAGGTCGTCCCCGCCCACCGCCGCCACCCGCTCCGCCGCGAACGTGTCGAGGTCCATGTTGGCGAGATGGTGCTGCCACGACACCCAGAGGTCACGGGGGTCACGGCCCACGCACAGGTAGGTGATCTCATCGTGCTCCGGCAGGCCATCGAGGGGCGTGTGGGTCTTGATGAAGCGGCGGTGCTCCTGGGCGGCGAGGTGGTCCCACACCACGTGGCGCGGCCGCAGCTGCATGTCGAGCCAGGGCGACAGCTCGGTGAGCGGTCGGTCGAACTGGTCGGTGTCGAAGATCAAGAGGGCGCAGATCATCTGCGTCCACGTCGTGCCGGACTTGGACGGCGAGCTGATGATCACGTCGTCGGGTCGGAGCTCGAAGCCATCCCATCGGGCGTTGTCAGCGACGAACGAGCGATATCGCCTGCGCTCCCCCATGACGGCCTCCGTTCCCTCCCCGCTCACCACTTCTGGATGATGTCCTCGGCGAATCGCTTGACGCCGTCGATCTTCCCAGCGAGGTCGCCGTCGACGCTGGCCACGTTGCCGCCACCACCGTAGAAGTACCACGGCATCGTCACCAGGTGCGTCACACCGACCTCCGCGAGGCGCCGGTAGCCGTCGAGGTCCCACGCCTCGGTGGTGGAGCCGTACATCGAGAAGGGCCGGTCGCTGCGGCCGTACTCGGCGCGGTAGCGATCGAGCGTGCGACGGATCTCGGCCAGCTCGTCGATCGTGTGGAGGTCGCTGATCCAGCCGTCGTTGCGTGCCGCGCGTCGCAGCGCCGCCTCCGACAGGCCACCCACGATCACCGGCACCGGCTCCGAGGGCGCGGGCAGCATCTCGAGGGGTGGCACGTCGAAGTGCTCGCCGTGGTGCTCGACCACCTCGCCGGTCCAGAGCACCCGCAGGATGTCGAGCATCTCGTCGGCCCGCTTGCCGCGCTTGGCGAAGGGCACGGACATGAGCTCGAACTCCTCCTCCATCCAGCCCATGCCGATGCCGAGCTCCACGCGGTTGCCCGACAGCACGGCGGCGGTGCCGACCTGCTTGGCCACGTGGATCGGGGTGCGGGCCGGGAGGATGTAGACGCCCGTGAGGAACCGGAGCCGGGTGGTGACGGCCGAGAGGTGCCCGATGGTGACCCACGGGTCGGGCCAGGGCGTGCCCATCTCCCAGCGACGGGAGCCGTCGTCGGTGTAGGGATAGGTGGATCGCGTCTCGACTGGATTGATGATGTGGTCGGAGATCGTCATCGTGCTCCAGCCGTGCTCGTCGGCGGCCGTCGCGAGGGGTACGAGGTGGTCCGGGGGCGAGAAGGTCCCGGAGCAGCAGAACTGGAGCGAGGGGCTGTTGGTCACGAGTGAGTACCTCCGTCGATGCGCAGCTCGGTGCCGTTCACGTGGGTGGCGTCGTCGGAGCCGAGGTAGGCGATGGCGGCCGCCACCACCTCTGGTCCGGCCATCCCCGTGGGGGAGATGATGCGGCGCAGCAGCTTGGCGTCGGCCCCGTCGGGGAGCGCGAAGGCGCCGGTGATCGGTGTGTCGATGGAGCCCGGGCACACCGCGTTGACCCGCAGGCCCTGCCTGGCGTACTCGACGGACAGGGTCTTGCTGATGGCCAGCACGCCGCCCTTGGAGGCCGCGTAGGCCGCCGCCCAGGGATGTCCGAACAGCGACGAGGTGGAGGCCACGTTCACGATGGCGCCGCCGCCCTCGAGCAGCACGGGGATGGCCGCCCGGCAGCATCGGAACGCGCCGGTGAGGTTCACGTCGAGCACGGTGGCCCAGGCGTCGAGGTCGGCCTCGTGGCTGTGCTCGAACCGCAGGATCCCCGCCGCGTTCACGAGCAGGTCGAGTCGGCCGGCCCGAGAGCGGGCGGCGGCCACCGCAGCGGGCGCGAAGTCGGGGTCGGTGACATCCCCGACGAAGGTCGTGACCGCGTCGGCGCGGGAGGCCGCCGCAGCGGTCTCGTCGAGGCCACCGGCTGCCCGGTCGCAGGCCAGCACCGTGGCCCCCTCGTCCACCAGCCGGTGCACGGTGGCCCGCCCGATGCCCGAGGCGGCGCCCGTGACCAGCGCCACCCGTCCCTCGTAGCGGAGCATCCGAGGAGACTAGAACGTGTTCTAGTTTCTCGCTACTCCTGCCAGAACCGCACGATCGTCGACTGGCTGGCGGTGGCCAAGAGGGTGCCGTCGTCGGCCCACAGGTGCACGTCGCCGTGGCCGAACCCGTTGCGCACGGCATGCACCCGGATGTCGAGCAGCACCCATTCCGTGGGCACCAGGCGCCCGACCCGCAGCGTGTTGTCCAGGCTGTTGCCCCCGGCCCGTTCGCCCAGCGCCTGGCCGATGCCAAAGGGCACGTAGTCACCCAGGATGGCGAGGGTGGCGGCCGACATGTCGAGCACGTCGGGGATGCGGGCCCACAGCGCCGACCGGCCCCCCGGCATTCCGGGCCCGGGCAATTGGGTGAAGTCGAGCGCCGACGCCAGGCGGGTGTCGATGCGATCCATGATCGACTCGGCGCCGGGGAAGCGGGGCATGCGGGGCCCGCAGTCCTCCGGTCGGGGCACGTCAGGGCGCTCGGCCCACTGCCCCTCGGCGTCCATCGGCCGCTCGCCGAGGGCGGCGTTCACCGTCAAGATCTCCCGGTCGCCCACGTGGCCGACGGCGCGGGCCTGGGTGACCTGCCGGCCGGCGACGGCAATGGTGATGTCGACGTCCATGATCGAGGGCGGGTTGGCGTAGGAGAGGTACTGGGCGGTGGCCCAGATCACCGGACGCCCGGAGCTGCCCTCGAGGGCGGCGATGGCGGCGCCCAGGCCACAGCCCCCGAAGAGGAACTGGTGACCGGTCGAGATCCCCGGCGTGACGGGCAGGGTCCAGCGCATCGGGTTGTGCGTGGGCTCGAGGCCGAGCCATTCGGGGGCATCCACGGCGGCGAACCTACCCGGGCAGGCGGGACCCGCTCACATGGCGAATGATGGGGCCATGACTGACTCCCCATGGCTCGGTGACGCCTGCTCGTTGATGGATGCCTTCCGACGCGGTGAGCGCTCGCCGCAGGAAGAGCTGGACCTGGTGCTCGGCGCCATCGACCGCAGCACGCTCAACGCGGTGAGCTTCACCGACCCCGACGGGGCGCGCGCGGCCGCCGCCGCGGCGGACACGGCCAAGCCCTTCGGCGGCCTGCCGGTCGGCGTGAAGGAGCTCGACACGGTCGAGGGCTGGCCCAACACCGAGGCCTCCCTCGTGTTCAAGGACCGCATCGGCACGTACACGTCGACGAAGATCACCCGCTTGGTCGACGACGGCGGCGCCGTGCTGGTCGGCCAGACGACGGCCAGCGAGTTCGGCGGCCTCAACGTCAGCACCACCCGCCTCAACGGCACCACCCACAACCCGTGGCAGCACGGCCGGACCGCAGGCGGCTCATCCGGGGGCTCCGCCGCCGCGGTCGCCGGAGGCATCTTCCCCCTCGCCACCGGCGGCGACGGCGGCGGCTCCATCCGGATCCCGGCCGGGTTCAACGGCCTCGTCGGCATGAAGGGCACCGCTGGCCGCATCCCGCGCGGACCGCGGACCATGATCGCCCCGCTCACGGTCGTCACCGGCTGCCTGAGCCGCTCCGTGCGCGACGTCGCCCGCTTCTACGACGTGTGCGCCGGACACGACCACCGCGACCCGTACAGCCTGCCCAAGGTGGAGGGCTGGGAGCGCGACCTCGGCACCCACGACCTGGCCGGCAAGCGCGTGGTGATCGCCCCCACGCTCGGCTCGGCGGTGGTGCGACCCGAGGTGGAGGCCACTGTCCGCGAGGCCGCCGAGGCCCTGGCCCGCGACGCCGGCCTCGTCATCGTGGACGTGGCGGTGCAGCTGCCGGGCCTCGGCCTCGAGTGGGCGCTGACGAACCTGGCCACCCTCCGGGCCGAGCTGCTCGAGGAGTGGCCGGCCTGCGCCGACCTGCTCTCCACCCAGATCGCGTTCGGCCTCGACTTCGCCGACAAGACGATGAACCTCGAGACATCGGCCCGGGCCGAGCTGGCCCGCATCAACGCCAACGAGGTCATGGCCGCCGTGTTCGACCAGGTCGACTTCATCATCTGCGCCACGAACCCCGACGTGGCCTACCCGGCCGAGGTGCAGATGAACACCAGGGTCGGCGACCAGAAGGTGGGCCCGGAGAACAACGGTGCCCTCACCATCCCGGCCAACATCTGCGGCAACCCGGCCATCTCGATCCCTGTGACCCCCGTGGACGGGCTCCCGGTCGGCATGCAGGTCATCGGCAAGCACCTGCAGGATGCCCTGCTGCTCGACCTGGCGCTGGTCGTCGAGCGCACCTGCCCGTGGCCCCTGACCGCGCCCACCGCGCCCGTGTGACAGCTCCCGTGTGACCCCCGCCACGCACCGGTTCGGGAAGGACTGTCACACCCCCTGAGTTGACTAGGGGGCATGGCACGTCAACTCTCGCTCCTCGAGAAGCACCCCAGCTGGCAGCTCGACGACACCACCCGTGAGGTGGGCCGCCGAGGCGTCGCCGCAGCCCGCGCCTCCCTCCAGGCCGCCCTGGCGGCGTCCCGGTCGGATGCTGGGCCCCAGAGCTCCCATGAGCACCCCACCCACGGCCGTTCCGCGGCCTGAGCCGAGCCCCCGCTACCGTCTCGACCTGTGGGAATCCTCGCGTGGTGCATCGTCGGGCTCGTGGCAGGCGCCCTGGCGCAACGGGCGGTCGGCGCGCCCCGCCGGGGCTGCCTCGGCACCACCGCCATCGGGGTGCTCGGTGCCCTGTTCGCGGGGGCCGTCTCCCGCTTCGCCACCGGTGACGCCATCGCCACGTTCGACGAGCTCGACCTCGGGTCGATCTTCGTCGCCTTCGTCGGGGCTGCCGCGCTGCTCCTCGTGCTTGAGGCGGCCGGTGGTGGCCGACGGCGCAGGTAGTCCTGGGGCCTCGAGCCCGGATAGGTTTCGGCCATGTCTGATGTCGTGATCGTGGAAGCCGTCCGTACCCCTGTTGGCCGTCGCGGGGGCGGGCTCTCGTCCGTGCACCCTGCCGACCTCCTGGCCGCCGCCCAGAAGGCCGCCGTCGAGCGCTCGGGGATCGACCCGTCGCTCATCGGCCAGGTCATCACCGGCTGCGTGAGCCAGGTGGGCGAGCAGGCCTTCAACATCGGCCGCACGGCCTGGCTCGCCGCCGGGCTGCCCATGTCGGTCGCCAACACCACCGTCGACACGCAGTGCGGCTCGTCCCAGCAGGCCACCAACCTGGCCACCGCCCTCGTGGCCGGTGGCGTGGTCGACGTGGCCCTGGCCAGTGGCGTCGAGGTCATGAGCCGCGTCCCGATCGGCTCGAGCGGCCGCAAGGACCTCGGCCTCGGCATCCCGATCCCCAAGTCGTACTTCCCCCAGTACGAGATGACCTCGCAGTTCGAGGGCGCGGAGCGCATCGCCGAGAAGTGGGGCATCACCCGCGAGGCCACCGACGCCTTCGGCTACCGGTCGCAGCAGAACGCCGCCGCGGCGTGGGCCGAGGACCGCTTCGGCACGCAGATCGTGCCCGTCGAGGCTCCCGACCTCGACGACGAGGGCAAGCCCACCGGCACCACCCACACCGTGAGCCGGGACGAGGGCCTGCGCGAGACCACCCTCGAGAAGCTGGCCGAGCTCAAGCCCGTCGCCCGCCCCGACGGCGTCCACACGGCCGGCTCCTCCTCGCAGATCTCCGACGGGGCCGCAGCCGTGCTGCTCATGACCGCGGAGCGGGCCGCCGAGCTGGGCCTCACCCCCAAGGCCCGGATCGTGGACACCTGCCTCGTCGGGGTCGACCCCGTGCTCATGCTCACCGGGCCCATCGATGCCACCCAGCGCCTCTTCGAGCGCACCGGGCTCGGCGTCGACGACATCGACGTGGCCGAGATCAACGAGGCCTTCGCCTCCGTGGTGCTGGCCTGGCAGAAGGAGCTCGGCTTCAGCCCCGAGCAGACCAACCCCAACGGTGGCGCCATCGCTCTCGGCCACCCCCTCGGTGGCACCGGCGCCGTCCTGCTCACCAAGGCCCTGCACGAGCTGCAGCGCACCGGTGGCCGGTACGGCCTGGTGTCGATGTGCTGCGGCGGCGGCATCGGCACGGGCACCATCATCGAGCGCCTCTAGCACCCACCTCGCCGGCCCGCCCGGCCCCACGCCCACCAGTCGAGGGAGGCACCCTCGTGCGCAGGCTCGTCATGCTCACCCTCGCGGTGCTCCTCGTCGCGTGCGCCTCCACCGAGAGCCCCGCCGCGTCCGCGGCGGGCCGCGGCGTGGTGACCCACAACGTCGACGGCGACACCATCGACGTGGACCTCGGGGGCGTGGACGAGCGCGTCCGGCTCATCGGCATCGACACCCCCGAGTCGGTGGCCCGCGACCGGCCCGTCGAGTGCTTCGGACCGGAGGCCAAGGCCCGCCTGGCCGAGCTCCTCCCCCCGGGCACCGAGGTGCGGTTGGAGCGCGACGTCGAAGCGCGAGATCGCTACGGGCGTCTGCTGGCCTACGTGTTCCGCGTCAGCGACGACGCGCACATCAACCGTCTCCTCGTGCAGGAGGGCTACGCCGAAGCGCGCCCCTTCGAGCCCAACACCACCCGCCAGGCCGAGCTCGACCGGGCCGAGGACGAGGCCCGAGCCGACGCGGTGGGGCTGTGGCCGGCGTGTGGCAGCACCAACGAGCCCGTCGGGCCACCGCCCGGTTGACGTCACCCCGGATGTGCGGTCACCCGGTAGCGTCGGCGCCGTGACGGTCACCTCGCTGGCGGAGCGCCTCGGCTACACGGCCGAGGACCGCCTGCTCATCATCAACTGCGACGACCTCGGCTCGTGCCACGCGGCCAACATCGGCATCTACGAGGCCCTGCGCGACGGCGAGGCCACCAGCGCCACGCTGATGGTCCCGTGCCCCTGGGCCCGAGACGCCGCCTCCCGGTACCGCGGGGAGGACGTCGGCGTGCACCTCACCCTCAACGCCGAGCACGAGCGCTACCGGTGGGGGCCGATCACGCATGGCCCGTCGCTGCTCGACGGCGACGGTGGCTTCCCCCGCACGGTCACCGACGTCTGGGACCATGCCGACCTCGACGAGGTGCGCCGAGAGCTGCGGGCCCAGGTGGAGCGGGCCATCCTGTGGGGCTTCGACGTCAGCCACCTCGACAGCCACATGGGCACGGTGCAGCTCCGGCCGGAGTTCTTCGACGTCTACCTCGACCTGGCCGTCGACTTCGGGTTGCCGCTGCGGCTCTCGGGCGCGTCGAGCGAGCGCTCCATCGGGTTCCCGTTCCGACGACTGGCCGAGGAGGAAGGGGTGCTGTTCCCCGATCACTTCGTACAGGTCCGCGGGGTCGGCTCCCGCCGCACCATCGAGAAGGTGATCGGCGAGCTGCGCCCCGGGGTCACCGAGGTCTACGTCCACCCAGCCGTCGACACCCCCGAGCTGCGGGCCCTGGCCGACGACTGGGCCTCCCGCGTGGACGACCACGACCTCGTCACCACCGATCGCTCGCTGCGGACGATGCTCGACCGAGCCGGCGTGGTGCGCGTGGGGTACCGCCCGCTCCGAGACCTCCAGCGCGCCGGCTGATGCGCGTCCTGGCTGCCGCAATGGGCGGGGCCGCGCTCCTTGCCGCCTGCGTGGACCCCCAGCCCAGCTCCCCCACCCCCGCCGACCTGGCCCGCATCGACCTCCGGGCCGACCACACCATCACCGTCGACGAGACGGGCTTCCACCCGACGGCCCTCGAGATCCGCTCCGGCGACGTCGTGCTCCTGGTGAACGCCGGGGACGGACTGCACTCCTTCACGGCCGACGAGCGCTTCGACACCGGCCGCCTGGAACCGGGCGAGGACACCACGCTCCTGCTCACCGAGCCGGGCGAGATCCCCTACCGCGACCTCGAAGCGCCCGACCACGAGGCGACGCTCACCGTCGTGGCCCCACCCGACGGCGACTGAGCGGCATCGCTCCCCCCTAACGGTGGGGGGTGAGATGCAAGAGCGATCTGTGCGGCGCGGACGGTGGCCGTTCAGCCGGTCTCGATGTCGTCACCTTCGGCGACGTCGGCGAGCCCGGTGAGCTGATCGCGGGGCAGGGAGTCGATGAGCTCTCCGCAGGATCCTGCGGCCGCCTCGCCCTCCGGCAGCGGAAGCTCGTACCAGACGAGGGCGCTGTCGGGGTCGCCTTCCCGGATGATCACCGCCACCCGGTCGCCCACGGCGGCGGCGTCACCGTCCTCCGCGGTCGCCTGGCCGCCGAGGACGACGGGACCGTCGGGGTCGGTGTCCCCACACT
>JBKJIL010000111.1:0-3787 GCA_046598435.1 Acidimicrobiales bacterium | reverse complement strand
ACACCCTCGTCGACTACTCCCCACCACTCAGTCGTCGAGCTTGAAGGCGGCGATGAACGCCTCTTGGGGGACTTCGACGCGGCCGATGTTCTTCATCCGCTTCTTGCCCTCCTTCTGCTTCTCGAGCAGCTTGCGCTTGCGGGTGATGTCGCCGCCGTAGCACTTGGCCAGCACGTCCTTGCGCTTGGCCTTCACGGTCTCGCGGCTGATGATGCGCCCCCCGATGGCGGCCTGGATCGGCACGTCGAACATCTGCCGCGGGATGAGCTCGCGGAGCTTCTCGGAGATCTTCTTGCCGTACTCCTGGGCCCGGTCCTTGTGCATGATCGTGGAGAAGGCGTCGGCGGGGACGGAGTTGAGGAGCACGTCGACCTTCACGAGATCGGACGCCGCGTAGCCCGCCGAGTCGTAGTCGAGCGAGGCGTAGCCCTGCGTGCGGCTCTTGAGCTGGTCGAAGAAGTCGCGCACCACCTCGGCCAGCGGGATCACGTAGACGAGCTCCATGCGCTCCGGTGAGAGGTACTCCAGCTTCTTCATCTCGCCCCGCCGCGTCTGGCAGAGATCCATGATCGTGCCCGTGTAGTCCTTGGGCGTGAGGATCGTGCAGGTGAGCATCGGTTCGTCGATGTGGTCGATCTCCACCATCGGCGGGAGGTCGGCCGGGTTGTGCACCTCGACAAGCGAGCCATCGGTCTTGTGCACCAGGTAGGCCACCGACGGGGAGGTCGCGATGAGGTCGAGGTTGAACTCGCGAACCAGACGCTCCCGGATGATCTCCATGTGGAGCAGGCCGAGGAACCCGCAGCGGAACCCGAACCCGAGCGCACCGGAGGTCTCCGGCTCGTAGGTGTAGCTGGCGTCGTTGAGGCCGAGCTTCTCCAGGGCGTCGCGGAGGTCGGAGAACTGGTCGCCGTCGATCGGGTAGAGCCCGCAGAACACCATCGGCTTCGGGTCGCGATAGCCGTGGAGCGCCTCGGGCGCCGGACGGACGGCGTCGGTGACCGTCTCACCGGAGCGGGCCTCGCGCACGTCCTTGATCCCGGAGATGAGGTAGCCCGTCTCCCCCGGTCCGAGCGAGGACACGGCGGTGTGGTTCGGTCGGCGCACCCCGATCTCGTCGGCCTCGTGGTTGGCGCCGGCCTGCATGAAGCGGATGCGGCTCCCGGTCCTGAGCACGCCGTTCATCACCCGCACCGAGGAGACGACGCCGCGGTAGCTGTCGTAGTACGAGTCGAAGATGAGCGCCTGGAGGGGGGCTGTCGGATCGCCCTGCGGCGCCGGGATGCGCTCGATCACGGCATCGAGCAGGTCGGGCACGCCGGCGCCGGTCTTGGCGCTGATGCGCAGGATCTCGCCGGCCGGGATGCCGAGCACCTGCTCGATCTCGGCCGCGCAGCGATCGGGCTCGGCGGCCGGCAGGTCGATCTTGTTCATGCAGGCCACGATCTCGAGGTCGTTCTCCATGGCCAGGTAGCAGTTGGCCAGCGTCTGGGCCTCGATGCCCTGGGCGGCGTCGACCAGCAGGATCACGCCCTCGCAGGCGGCCAGCGACCGCGACACCTCGTAGCCGAAGTCGACGTGACCGGGCGTGTCGATCAGGTTGATGACGTGGTCGTGCCAGTCGAGGCGCACCGACTGCAGCTTGATCGTGATGCCGCGCTCGCGCTCGAGGTCCATCGAGTCGAGGTACTGCGCCCGCATGTCGCGGGGGTCGACGGCGCCGCACAGCTCGAGGATGCGGTCAGCGAGCGTGCTCTTGCCGTGGTCGACGTGCGCCACGATCGACAGGTTGCGAAGGCGGTCGAGCTCCATAGGGGAACCCCGAACGCTACCGGCGCAGGTGGATGTGACGCGAACCGGCGCCCTTGGGTACCCTCTCCGGGTTCGATTCCAAAGCAGACGAGCAGGACTCCATGGCCAACATCAAGAGCCAGATCAAGCGCAATCGCCAGAACGAGAAGCGCGCCGCCAGCAACAAGGCTGTTCGCAGCGAGCTCAAGACGCGCACCAAGGCGGCCGCCACCGCAGTGGCTGCGGGGGCCGAGAACGCCGAGGAGCTCACCCGTCTCGCCGTGAAGCGGATCGACATGGCGGCCGCCAAGGGCGTCATCCACAAGAACGCCGCCTCCCGCCGCAAGTCGCGCCTCATGAAGAAGGCAGCCACACCGGCCGAGTGAACCTGGTGGCTCTCCAGATCTGACCACTGCCGGGCCGAGCGCCCGGCAGTGGCGCGTCTGGCTGCTTCGACGACCTCTGGCTACTTGGACATCGTGGCCAGGCGAGCCACGAGCACCTCGAGGACGAGGTTGTCCGGCCAGGCCTTGCCGCCGCGCAGGTCGAGGTCGGCGCGGGCCAGGAGGTCGATCGACCGCACGATGCGGTCATGGCCGAGGCGGCGCGCCTGGCCGAGGGCCTTCTTGGCCGGGAAGGTCGAGCCCTTCATGCCGAGCAGCTCGGCGGCCCCCTGCTCCCCCGCCACTTCGGCGCCGTCGAGCCGCAGCATCCGGGCGTAGTGCGTGTGGAGGGTGGCCAACACCTGGAACGGGTGACGTCCCCCCTGGCCGATCATGCGTTGCAGCAGGTCGAGCGCGGTACGTCGGTCCCCGCGATCGATGGCGTCGGTGAGGTCCCACGGCGGCACGCCGCCGTCGTCGCCGAGGAACGGCTCGATCTCGGCGGCACCCAGCCGGGCCGCCCCGCCATAGGTCGACCTGAGCAGATCGATGAGCCCGAGCAGGCGGCTGGGCTCGTCGCCCACCCACTCCACCAGGCGCGCCTTGCCGGCCTGGTCGACCTTGAGACCGGCCTCGCTGAGCTGCTCCGGCACCCAGGTGGCCATCTTGCCGCCCGGGCTCGTGTCCACCTGGGCGCCACCGACGCGCGTGACGGCTTCGGTCAACGACTTGGGCACGCGACCGCCCCGCCAGTCGAGCACCAGGAGCGTGGACGGCAGCGGGTCGACGAGGTAGTCGACGAGTGGCTGCACCAGCTCGGCTCGCTCGCGCTTCTCGGTGATGCGACCGAGCACCACCCGGAACTCCGTGAGGAACGGCGGCGTCTGGGCGGCGTCGATGAGGGTCAGGATCGGGTCGTGGCCGGTGTCGTCGACGGCGCCGATCTCCAGCTCCTCCACGACGAGCGAGTGGTCCTCCTCCCCCACGAGGTCCTCCACGAGCAGGCGCACCGCGTCGCGCTGCACGACCTCGTCGCTGCCCTTCAGGAGGGTGATCGGGATGGTGCTCATGCTGTCTCGGCCCGGGCTTCGAGCACGGCTGCCAGCATGTCCGCCGTGCGCCGAGCCCCCCGCACGTCGTGGGCCCGCAGGACCCGGCTGCCGAGCGCGATGCCCAGCGCGTGGGCGGCGTGCGACGCCTCGCGACGGTCGGTCACCTCGGTGCCCACCAGCTCCCCGAGGAAGCGCTTGTTCGATGCCGACAGGAACAGCGGCCAGCCGAGACCGGCGAGCCGGTCGTGGGCCCGCAGCAGCTCGAGCGACTGCGGCTCGGTCTTGCCGAGGTCGAGGCCGGCGTCGACCATCACCCGCTCCGCCGGGATCCCGGCCGCCTCGGCCCGCTCGCCCCGCTCGCGCAAGAAGCGGCAGACGGCGTCGACCACCGGCTCGTCGTACTCGGGCTCGGGATCGGGCACCCGCGGGCCGATGCGGATGTGGGTGGCCACCACCGACGCCCCCGCAGCCGCGGCCACCGGGAGGTAGTCGGGATCGGCGAAGCCGCTGATGTCGTTACCGATCACCGCGCCCGCCTCGTAACAGGCCCCCGCCACCGAG
>JBKJIL010000048.1:0-13774 GCA_046598435.1 Acidimicrobiales bacterium | reverse complement strand
GCCGCTCGCGTACCCGATGCCCATCAGCGCGGAGCCGGCGTTGCTCATGATCATCTTCACGTCGGCGAAGTCAGTGTTGATCAGGCCGGGTGTGGTGATGAGGTCGGTGATGCCCTGCACGCCCTGGAGGAGGACCTCGTCAGCCATCTTGAAGGCGTTCAGCATCGAGGTCTTGTCGTTCGACACGGTGATGAGCCGGTCGTTCGGGATCACGATGAGGGTGTCGACCTTCTCCTTGAGCCGCTGGATGCCCTGCTCGGCCTGGACCGACCGGCGGCGACCCTCGAAGGCGAACGGTCGCGTGACGACGCCGATGGTGAGCGCGCCGAGGCTCTTGGCCATCTCGGCGATGACGGGAGCGCCGCCGGTGCCGGTGCCACCGCCCTTGCCGGCCGTGATGAAGACCATGTCGGCGCCCTTGAGCACCTCTTCGATCTCCTCACGGTGCTCCTCGGCGGCCTGACGGCCGATCTCCGGGTCGGAGCCTGCCCCGAGACCCCGCGTGAGCTCTCGACCGATGTCGAGCTTCACGTCGGCGTCGCTCATGAGCAGCGCCTGGGCGTCGGTGTTGATGGCGATGAACTCGACGCCCTTGAGGCCGGCGTCGATCATGCGGTTGACCGCGTTGACGCCGCCGCCGCCGATGCCGACGACCTTGATGACCGCCAGATAGTTCTGCGGGTTGCCGACCATGGGTGTTCCTACCTCCACGAGGGGTTCACAAGATGCGCGCAAGGCCGGGCACCACGGTGGGGCCCGGCCTGAAGGTCGAGTCGAGGTAGAGACGGGCTCGACCTCTTGCTTGGGTGCAGAAGGCTACGAGCACGCCTGCTCCCGGGTCAATACCGGACTGCCCGGCAGTCGCAGGTCCAGCACCGCCAAGCAGGTCAGATCGACCTGGTCGAGCACGGTGCGCAGCGAGCGGGCCTTGGCATCGAGCTGGCGATCGTCGCCGAAGCGCACCTGACCGCCTGCTGCGAGGGTGCCGGTGAGCTCGGCCACATCGAGCGTGGCCAACGCCCCAGGGGCGACGGCAGCCAGCTCCGCGGCCAAGGCCAGGGCCTCGGCGGCGCGGTCGGGGAGATAGGCCCCGACGACCGGCGTCGCCTCCAGACCCGTCAGCATGACGAACGGCTCGCCCTCGGGCCGCTCGCTGGCCGGTCCCAGGACCCGACCGTCGCGGTCCACGAGCAGTGCCGACGCGCCAGTGCCCAGCGAGGCCACGGCGGTGCGCTCACGCACCTCGATGGCGACGTGCCCGTCCACACCCCGCTCGAGATGCACCTCGGCCACCCACGGCAGCGTCGCGATGCGAGCCCCTACGGAGGCAAGATCGACGGTGACCAGCGGGTCGCCAGGCGTCACATCGGCGCGTGCGCGCACGGCTGCTACGCCCGTGTGAGCGGCGCCCGTCACCAGCACCTCGTCCACATCGAGCAGCGGCGTCCACAGGGCCCCGGCGAAGCCGAGGGCAACCACCACGAAGGCCCCCAGGTCGACCAGCCGCTGGAGGCGCCGGCGGCCCGTCTGGCGCTTCACCTCGATGCGGCGGGCCCGGATGCGGGGATCGATCGGCGGTGCGTCGATCGGGGGGCGGCTGGCGGTGACGGTCGGCGGCATCCTCAACCCTCGATCTGAGGTTGAGGGTTGATCTCGAAGCCGACCAGCCGGGTCTCGGGGTGCAGCGCCACGCCACTCGCGGCGCGAACGCGCGCCATCACGGCCAGCATGAGGGCGTGCACGTCGTCGGCCCGGCCGCCGTCGTCGGCCTGGATGAAGTTGGCGTGCTTGCTCGACACGCTGGCGGTGCCCACCCGCAGTCCCTTGCACCCGGCTGCCTCGATGAGCCGGCCCGCAGAATCGCCGGGCGGGTTGGTGAACACCGACCCGGCGTTGGGACCGCCGGGCTGGTTGGCCCGCCGCCAGGTGACGATCTCCGAGAGCAGGCGAGCGCCGGCCTCCGGCTCACCGGACGCGAGGGCCAGCTCCGCCTCGAGCACCAGCTGGTGGGGCTCGAGGGCCGATCGGCGGTAGCCGAGCTCGAGAGCGGACGCAGGCACGACTCCATCCTCTCCGGTGTGCAGGTCCATGACGCGGACCCCGCGCAGGCACGACGCCAGATCGGCCCCGTGACCCCCTGCGTTCATGCGGACGGCACCCCCCACGGAGCCGGGCACGCCCACGGCCCACTCGAAGCCCGTCAGCCCGGCCGCCACCGTGCGTCGAGCCACGACGGGAAGGGCAGCGGCGGCTCCCGCCCGCACCGTGGTGCCATCGATGACGATCTCGGTGAAGTGGTCCCCGAGTCGCAGGGCCAGGCCGGGGAACCCCGCGTCGGCGACGAGCAGGTTGGAGCCCATTCCCACCACGAGCACGTCCACGGCCGTCTCGGCGACGGCGGCCGCCACGCGTCGCAGGGCCTCGTCGTCGTCCACCTCGACGAACAGGGCGGCCGGCCCACCCACTCGGTAGGTGGTGCGTGGACCCAGTGGCACGTCGTGGTGCGCCAGCGGGCCCAGGGCCCGACTGGCCGCGGCCACCACCGCAGGAGCGCTCACGGCCGGCGTGCCCCGAGCACGCCGAGCAGCCGGTCCGGGACCGTGGTCAGATCCCCGGCGCCGAGAGTGAGGCAGAGATCGCCGGGCCTCAGGGCCGACCCCAGATAGGCGACCACGTCGTCGAGGGTGGGCATCCAGGCCACCGGCTGCCACGGATGGGCATCGAGCACGGCGTCGACGACCAGCTTGCCGGTCACGCCCCGGCGAGGCGCCTCACCGGCGGGGTAGACGTCGGTGACGACGAGCAGGTCGGCGTCGGTGAAGGCGTCAGCAAAGCTCCGCCAGAGCGCCTCCGTGCGGCTGTAGCGGTGGGGCTGGAAGCAGCACACGACCCGTCGCCACTGCCCCGCACGGGCCGCCGCCAGGGCCGCCGCGACCTCGGTGGGCAGATGGTCGTAGCTGTCCACGAGGACCACCTCGGCCGCTTCACCCCGCACCTCGAAGCGTCGCGCCACGCCGCGGAAGGCACCGAGACCCGAGGCCGCCACCTCGAGGGGCACCCCGAGCTCGTGGGCCACCGCGATGGCCGCCGCCCCGTTGCGGGCGTTGTGGATCCCCGGCGCGGCCGGCAGGGCCACGGTGAGTCGCGCCCCGGCGTGGTGGAGCTCGAAGCGCACGCCGGTGCCGTCGGCCACGACATCGGTGATGCGGTAGTCGCTGGTCGGGTCGGTCCCGTAGGTGACGGGGAGGCGGGCGTGCCCGACGAGGGCGGCCGAGCCCGGGTCGTCGAGGCAGAGCACGGCCGGGCCGTGCAGCGCGGTGACGAAGTCCACGAAGGCCTGGCGCAGCTCCGCTTCCCCGCCCCAGTGCTCGAGGTGGTCTGGCTCGACGTTCGTGACGATCGCCGCGAACGCTCCCAGAGCGAGGAAGGTGCCGTCGCTCTCGTCGGCCTCGACCACCAGCGGGCCGTCGCCTCCCCAGGCGGCGCTGCTGCCGAGACCGGCGATGCCCGCGCCCACCACCCACCCGGGCTCGCTCCCGGCATCGTGCAGCACCGTGGCCAGGAGGGCCGAGGTGGTGGTCTTGCCGTGGGTGCCGGCCACAGCCACGACCTGGCGCGGCGCGCAGATCGCGGCCAAGGCCCGGGAGCGGTGGAGCACGGGGACGGAGCGGTCCCGGGCCGCGACCACGTCCACGTCATCGGCCGGCGTGGCGGTGGAGATCACGACCGCATCCGCATCCGCGGGGAGCGTGGCCGCTCCCTCGCCGGTGACCACAGCCACCCCGATCTCACGCAGGGGCCCGAGGAACGGCGTGTCGGCCGCCGGGTCGTGGCCGCTCACGTGATGCCCCATCTGGGCCAGCACGGTGGCCACGGCGCTCATCCCGGCACCACCGATGTTGGTCACGTGGATGCGCCTCGGCACCGAGAGGTCGAAGGCGTCGGTGACCTCGCGGTCAGCCACGGACAGCCGCCTCAGCCAGGGCGGCGATGGCGCTGGCCGCCTCGGGCCGGGCCACCGACCGCGCCGCCGCGCCCATCGCTGTGCGGCGGTCGTCGTCGCCCAGCAGGGCATCGACCTCGGCCACCAGGCGCTGGCCATCGAGCTCTGCGTCGGGGACGAGCACCGCGCCCCCGGCCTCCACCAGACGCCGTGCGTTGTGGGTCTGTTGGTCGGCGGTGACGTAGGGAGACGGCACCAGCACCGACGCCAGGCCCACGGCGGCCAGCTCGAAGCAGGTGCTCGAACCGGAGCGGCAGACGGCGAGGTCGGCGGCGGCCAGGGCGGCGGGCATGTCGTCCTCGTAGCGGACGGCGTGGTAGTCGAGTCCCCCGAGATCGGTCGGCGCGGCGGCGGAGATCTCGTCCCAGTCACGGGTGCCGACCACGTGGCGCACCGAGAGGTCGGTGCGGCCCTGCCAGCGGGGCAGCGCATCGAGGACCGCTCGGTTCAGGCGCAATGCCCCCAGCGATCCCCCGAAGACCAGGAGGAGGTGTCGCCCCTCCCCCACGCCGACCGCTCGGCGGGCGGCGGCGCGGTCGCGCGCCGGGTCGATGGCGACGATGTCGGGCCGGATCGGGTTCCCGGTGACGACGGCGTTGGGCAGTGCCGTGCCGTCGAAGCTGACGGCACAAGCGGTGGCGAAGCGGGACAGCAGGCGGTTGGCGGCGCCCGGTACGGCGTTCTGCTCGGCCACGACGAGCGGGATGCGTCGCACCACCGCGGCCAAGCCCACGGCCACGCTGGCGTAGCCGCCCACGGCGATCACGACGGCGGGTCGGAGCCGGCCGACGAGGCGCACCGCCCGTGCCGCGGCCACGAGCAGGCCCCAGATGGCGGCCACGTTGTCGAGGGTCAGTCGCCGCTGGATGCCGCGCCCCGGCAGCAGCGTGAGGGGGTAGCCGGTGGGTGGCACCAGGCGGGCTTCGATGCCCCGCTGGCTCCCCGCGTAGTGCACGCTCGCCCGAGGGTGACCGGCGGCCACCAGCGCGTCAGCGATGGCCAGGGCGGGCAGCACGTGACCCGCGGTGCCCCCTCCGGTGACGATGGCGAAGGTGGTGGTGGGGGGCGTGCTCAACGAGCAGGCGTCGCGACTGGACGCGTCGCGACTCGACGCACCGCGGGGCGGCGGCCGGTGGATGTGGCGGCGGGCAGCTGGGCTTGGCGGGCCACGTTGAGCAGCAAGCCCGCGCCCAGCATGGAGAACAGGAGCGACGAGCCGCCGTAGGAGACGAACGGCAACGGCACGCCGGTGATGGGCAGGATCCCGATGACGGCGCCGATGTTGACGAAGGCCTGCACCCCGAACCACACCGTCACACCGGAGGCGATGAGCATCCCGAAGCGGTCGGGCGCGAGGAGGGCCGCCCGCGCCCCCAGCACGCAGAGCACGACGAACAGGGCCACGACGACGAGAGCGCCGACCAGGCCGAGCTCCTCGCCGATGATGGCAAAGATGAAGTCGGTGTGGGCGTAGGGCAAGAACCCCCACTTGGCGCGGCTCTGGCCCAGGCCGATGCCGGTGATCCCGCCGGAGGCGATGCCCACCAACGACTGGATGTTCTGGTACCCCGTGTCCTGGTAGTCCTTCCACGGGTCGAGGAAGGCCAGCACCCGCGCTCGCCGGTAGGGCGCGGCCAGGGCGAGCACCGCCGCCACGACACCACCGAGCGCGCTCAGGGCGGTCAACGGGAGCAACGGGGTGCCGGCGACGTACAGCACCGACAGCACGATCGACCCGAGCACCAAGGTGGTGCCCAGGTTCGGCTGGAGCATGAGCAGCAGTGCGATGCCACCGAACACCACGGTGACCGGCACGAGCGTGAGGCGGATGTCTGCCGCCCACGCGGCGCGCCGTGCGAGCAGGTCGGCCACGAAGAGCAGCACGGTGAGCTTGGCCAGCTCCGAGGGCTGCAGGGAGAACGGCCCGTAGCCGAGCCAGCGCGAGGCCCCGTTGACGTTCATCCCCACGCCAGGGACGAGCACCAGCGCCAGCAGCACGACGGAGGCGGCCAGCGCGGGCAGCGCCCAGCGTCGCCAGCGGTGGTAGTCGACGCGCATCACCAGCACGCACATGACGGCGCCGGCGAGGAGCCACATGCCCTGCCGCATGGCGACGTACCAGGTGGACCCATAGGTGTCGAGGGCGCTCACCGATGATGCCGAGAGCACCATCACGAGCCCGAACAGGTTGAGCGTCGTGATGATCGCCAGGAGCCCGACGAAGGTCTTGGAGCGCTTCGGCGGAGCGACGGGCTTGGCCGTGGGATGGCGCCGACGGGCCCCCCAGACGTCGTCCGAGCGTTCACGGGTCATGCCGGGCTCCCCGCGGTGGCGAGATGGGCTCGCACGGCACGGACGTAGTCGTCGCCGCGCTCGGCATAGGACCGGTACCAGTCGAACGAGGCGCAGGCGGGCGAGAGCAGCACTACGTCGCCGGGCCGGGCCAGCGATGCGGCGGCGTCCACGGCAGCGTCCATCGAGGCGGCGCGGCGCACCGGGCGCCGTCCGTCGAAGGCGGCCTCGACGTCGTCGGCGGCCTCTCCGATGGCGACGACGCCGCGGATGTGGTCGGTCTCGTGGGCCAGCTCGCCGAGGTCGAGGCCCTTGTTGCGGCCGCCGGCGATCAGCACGACCGACGGGAACCCGCGCACGGCAGCGCGGGTGGCATGGGGGGCCGTGGCCTTGGAGTCGTCGTACCAGCGCACCCCTCCAGCCTCGCCCACGAGGGCCACTCGATGGGGGAGCCCCCGAAAGGTCAGCAGAGCCGAGCGCGCGCCGGCCGCTGATCCCCCGCCGTGCAACGTGCCGGCGGCGGCCGCCAGCGCGTTGGCCAGATCATGGGGGAAGGTGCGCGGCAGCTCGTCGAGCGTGGCCAGCGTGGTGCCGTCGGCCAGCACGAGGCGGTCGTCCTCGAGGTGGTGATCGGCGGTGGCGTGCAGCCCGAAGCTGGCGTGGCGGGCCGGCGCCGCGACGAGGTGGGCGGCCACGACAGCGTCGTCGGCGTTGCCGATGGCCACCTGCTCGGCGGTCTGGTCGGCCCAGATCCGGGCCTTGGCGGCCGTGTAGCGCTCCAACGTGGCGTGGTTGTCGAGGTGATCGGGAGCCAGGTTCAGCCACACGCCCACGGCCGGTGCGTAGCGCCGCGAGTGGGCCAGGCGGAACGACGAGGCCTCCACGACGAAGACGTCGACAGCGGGGTCGTCGATGGCGGCGATGAGGGGCACCTCCGTGTTCCCCACCGCGACCGCCCGCCGACCCGACGCCTCCAGCATGGCCCGGGTCATCTCGGTGACCGTCGTCTTGCCGTTGGTGCCCGTGATGGCGACGTGCGGGCGCTCGTCCCACCGAGCGGCGAGATCGAACTCCGACAGGACGGCGACGTCAGCGACGCGAGCCGCAGCGAAGACCGGGTGGTGGTCGGGCACGCCCGGGCTGGGGACCACCGCGTCACTGCCCCGCACGAGCGCGGCGAGGGTGGCCTCGTCGGGCGCCTCGACGAGCTGGCACCCGAGCTCCGCCACCAGGGCTCGGCCGGCCTCGTCGGGATGGTCGTCGACCACGACCACCCCTTCGCCGTGCTGCACGAGCGCCCGGAGCACGGCCCGTCCGGTGACGCCGAGGCCGAGCACCAGGTGCTCGGTCAATCGAGGCCGCCGGTGCCGATGAAGTCGGCGTAGTAGAGCCCGAGGGCGAGGGCCGCGCACACGCCGGCCAGGAGCCAGAACCGGATGATGACCGTGGTCTCCGGCCAGCCGCCGAGCTCGAAGTGGTGGTGGATGGGCGCCATGCGGAAGATGCGGCGCTTGAAGATGCGGAAGCTCCCGACCTGCAGGATGACCGACAGCGACTCGGTGACGTAGAGGGCGCCGAGGATCGGCAGCAGCAGCTGCACGTTCAACGTCAGCACCAGCGCGGCCACCCCCGCGCCGATGGCCAGGGCACCGGTGTCCCCCATGAAGATGCGCGCCGGAGCGGCGTTCCACCACAGGAACCCCGCACAGGCGCCCATCATGGCGGCCGCCACCACGGCGATGTCGAGGGCATGGTTGATGCGGTACACGTCGAAGTGCCGCAGGGCCCAGAAGCCTACGACGGTGAGGCACGAGAACACGAAGATCGAGGAACCCGCGGCGAGTCCGTCCAGGCCGTCGGTCAGGTTCACGCCGTTCGTGGTCGCGTAGATGAGCACCACCGCCCACACGCACCACCCCACGGTGCCGAGATCCCATCCGGGGCTGTTCCAGCGCGTGAAGGAGAGCGTCGTCTCGACGTCGGTCCACAGCACGGTCGCGGCGGAGAAGCTCACCGCCACGATGAGCAGGCCAGCCGTCTTAGCGCGCTTGGTGAGCCCCAGGTTGCGCTCGTTCTTGACCTTGATCCAGTCGTCGAGGAGCCCGACCATCCCTGCCCCGACGATGCAAGCCAGCACGAGCACGCCGGTGCGCGTGAAGACCAGTCCGCTGCGGATGTGGGCGGCGAGGTAGCCGATCACGGCCGCCCCCACGATGGCGAGGCCTCCCATGGTGGGGGTGCCGGCCTTCACGGTGTGCCCTTCGGGGACGTCCTCGTGGATCGGTTGACCGACCTTCTTGGCCACCAGCCAGTCGATGAGCAGCTTGGTGCCCACGATCGACGAGAGGCCGGCCAGGCCGGCGGCCAGCAGGAGCGCTACCACCCGCGACCCGCCCGACGGTCGCGCAGCGCGCCGCGTGCCACGGCCCGGTCATCGAACGGCAGCGTGCGGTCGCCGATGATCTGAACCGCCTCGTGGCCCTTGCCCGCGATCAGGACGACGTCGCCGGGCGCAGCGTCGTCGATGGCCATGGCGATGGCGGCGGCGCGATCAGGCTCCACAGTGCACCGCGGCGACGCGGGCATGCCCGCGCGGATGGCGTCGATGATGGCCAGGGGGTCCTCTCCTCGTGGGTTGTCAGAGGTCAGGAGTACCCGATCGGCGAGGCGCGCCGCCACCTCGCCCATCTCGGGGCGCTTGGAGACGTCCCGATCGCCCCCGGCGCCGAACACCAGGATCACCCGCCCGCCGGACGCCGCGTCCCGCGCCGCTTCGAGCGCGCCGGCCAGGGCACCAGGCTTGTGGGCGTAGTCGACCAGCACCGCGAAGGGCTGCCCTTCGTCCACCGCCTCGAACCGGCCCGGCACCGCTGGCGCACCGGCCAGGCCAGCGGCGATGGTGGCCTCGGCGATGCCGAGACGGGCCGCTGCGCTGGCCGCGGCAAGTGCGTTGCTCACGTTGAACCGCCCTCCCAAGGGCAGCTCGATGGCGACGCCCCGCCAACGGAAGCGGCTCCGCGTGGAGCCCACCTCGAGATCGGTGGCGTCGGCCAAGGAGTAGCCGATCGTCGGAACGTGAGCCCGTTCAGCGAGCTGGCGGCCGCGCTCGTCGTCGAGGTTGACGACGGCAGCATCGGCGTAGCCCGGCGTGAAGAGCGCGGCCTTGGCCTCGAAGTAGTCGTCGAGGTCGCGGTGGAAGTCGAGGTGGTCGTGGGAGAGGTTCGTGAACACCGCCACCGCGAAGCGGGTGGCTCGCACCCGCCCGAGGGCGAGGGCATGGGAGGAGACCTCCATGGCGACGGCCGCCTGGCCCCGGTCTCGCTCGGCGGCCAGCAGGGCTTGGAGCTCGGGCGCCTCGGGGGTGGTGCGCGGGCCGCTGAGCGTGCCGATGATCGTCGTCGGCCACCCATGGGCCTCCGTGATGCCCGCGAGGAGGTGGGTCGTGGTGGTCTTGCCGCTCGTACCAGTGACCCCGATCACCGACAGCGCTGCGGAGGGGTGGTCCCAGAAGGCGGCCGCCACCGGGCCGAGGGCGTCGCGGACCGACGCCACCCGCAGCTCGGGGACGCCGGCGGCGACCGGTCGCTCCACGAGCAGCGCCGCGGCGCCCAGGGCCACGGCATCGGGGGCGAGGTCGTGGCCGTCGACCTGGGTGCCGGGCACGCAGCAGAAGAGCGCCCCGGGCACGACGGCTCGGGTGTCGTGGACGACCGTCGTCACCTCGACCGACCCGGTGCCAGGTGGGCTGACGGTGAGCGGTTGCTCGGTGATGCGCTCGAGAAGGGCGTCGAGCCGCACGCTCACCGCCTGGTGGTGGTGGTGGCGGTGGTGCGGCCACCTCCGTTGCCGTCGGGGGTGTCGCTCACGGCCGGGGGCGCCGCCGTGGTGGACGTGGTGGAGGTGGCGGGCTCGGCGCGGAGCCGAGCCGGCCTGGTGGCGACGGTGGGATCGGTGGTGACCGCCTCAGCGGCAGCGGTGTCGGGAGCGGGGACACGCGGCACGAGGGGCGGCGGGATGCGGAAGAGCCGCAGCCCGTACTGCGCCAGGTCCGCGAAGACCGGTGCCGCGACGGTGCCACCGAAGATGTCACCGGCCGGCTCGTCGATCACCACGATGATCGACAGCTCGGGGCGCTCGGCCGGCACGAAGCCGGCGAAGGTGGCCACGTAGTGGTAGCCGGAGGCGTCCTGGTAGCCACCGGTCGGGAGCGGCTTGCGAGCTGTGCCCGTCTTGCCGGCCACCGTGTAGCCGGTGATGCCACCTCGCGTACCCGTCCCCTCTGCCACGACGTTGGCCAGCATGTCGCGCATCCGGGCCGCGGTCGACTCCGACACCACTCGGTGTGGCTCGCCGGCGTCGACCGGATGCGCCGTCCCATCGGTGTCGACGGTCTCCAGCACCAGCTTGGGCGGCACGTAGAAGCCGTCGTTGGCCAGGACGTTGTAGGCCTCGAGCATCTGCAAGGCCGTGACCGCGATGCCCTGACCGATCGGGATCGACCCCATGGAGGTGCCGCTGTACTTGTCGGGGCGCAAGAGGATGCCGGCGGCCTCGTTCGGGAAGTCGAGCGAGGTCTTGGTGCCGAAGCCGAACCGGCGGAGGTACGAGTCGAGACGGTCCTTGCCCAGCATCTGGGCCAGCTTGATGGTGCCGACGTTGGAGGAGTCAGTGAGGATCTTGGTGACCGAGTAGGGCCCCGTGGGGTGCGGGTCGTGATCGGAGAAGAGGTGGTCGCTGACCTGGAGCTGGTCGGGCACCACGATCTCGGTGGACGGGGCCACCAGGCCCTCCTCGAGGGCGGCGGCCACTGTGATCACCTTGTTGACGGAACCGGGCTCGTAGACGGCAGTGGCGGCCATGTTGTTGCCCACCGCCCTCACCTGACCGGTGTCGGGATCCGTCGCCAGGTTGGCGAGGGCCAGGATCTCGCCGGTGCCCGGACGGGTCACGATGGCGATGCCGCCCTTGGCGCCCTTGGCGGCGATCTGCGCGCCCAGGGCCCGCTCCGTCTCGTACTGCATCGAGCGATCGATCGAGAGGACCAGATCGTCGCCACGCCGGGCCGGTTCCAGCTGCTGCTCGCCGCCCGGGATGGTCCGACCGTCGGGATCCTTCTCGATGACGAGCTCGCCGGCGTCGCCCGTGAGCAGCCCGTCGTACTGCAGCTCGAGGCCGGACAGGCCCTCGTTGTCCACGCCCACCTGGCCGAGGATCGAACGACCGAGGTCGCCGGCCGGGGCGATGCGCTTGGGCTCGTCCAGGAAGAAGAGGCCAGGCAGGTCGAGCGCCTCGACGGCGTCGGCCACCTCGTCGGTGACCCGTCGAGCGACGTAGGTGAACTTGGCGTCGCTGCTCAGCTTGGTGGCCAGCGCCAGCGAGCGATCGGCGTCGAGGCCGAGCACGGGCGCCAGCTTGGCGGCCACGTCGGTGGGACCCTCGACGAGCCGGGGATCAGCCCAGATCGTGCGCTGCGGGATGCTGACCGCCAGGTCGTTCCCGTTGCGGTCGAAGATCGACCCCCGGGCAGCCGGCAGGGCGATCTGCTGGAACCGCTGCGAGGCGCCGAAGGCGGTGTACTCCTGGCCACCGAGGGCCTGCACGTCGACCAGCCGCACGACGATGGCCCCGAAGGCCACGATGAGCAGCACGAGCGTGGCCGCCAGGCGCACGCGCGGCCGACCCGGTCGCCCGACCGGGGCGGCGGGCCGGCGGGGCGGGGACGCCGGACGGCGAGGCGGGGCGGACGGCCGCGGACGGGCTGGCGCGACCACCCCCCGCTGGCGAGGACCAGGACGGGGGGTGGGGTGCGGAGCAGATGGGCGTCGGCTCCGAGATGGGGTGCGGGGAGGCCCGACCGGCGTCATGGGGCAGGGCTCTCGAGGAGCGGCTTCATGACCGACCAGGTGCTGTCGGCGCCGCTCACCACGTCACCCTCGGCTGGATCGGGGGCGGGACTGGCCGGAGGGCGCGACTGGCCGTGGGTGGCGTCGGGCTGGAGGTAGACGAGATCCTGCGGCGCCACCATCCCCATCGCCTCGGCGGCCGCCACCACCCGGGCCGGCGACTCCATCTCCGCCACCTGGGTGCGCAGCTCCTGGTACCGGGCCTGCTCAGCCGTGAGCTGGGTGTCGAGGCCGTCGAGCCGGATCTGGCCCTGCACGAGCACGGTCTGGGCGATGGCCACGAGGAAGAGGGTGACGAACAGAAGCGCGGTGAGCAGCACGCCCGTCGCGGGCGTGAGACGGCGCCGGACGCGCTCGGCCGGTGCCACCACCCGCAGGTGCCGAGGGACCCGTTCGGGAGCCGGACTGGGCGCCGGCCGGCGCACCGGCGCGGCCGCCAGGGCGGCGCCGCCTCGGGTCGGATAGGTGCGAGCGGGGGCATCGACGCTGCTCATCGGTGGTCTTCCGTGGTGGTTGTGGTGGTGGTGGGCGGATCGAGCTTCTCGGCGGCGCGCAGGCGCGCGCTCGACGCCCGGGGGTTGTCGGTGGACTCCGCCCGCGACGGGGTCCACGAGCCCGCCTTGAGGAGGCGGACCGTGGGGACCACGTCGCTGGGCGGAGGCAGGTGCGAGGGCCCCCGCCAGCCGCCGGTGGCGGCGTGGCGAAGTCGGGCCTTCACGATGCGGTCCTCGCCTGAGTGGTACGACAGCACCGCGCAGCGCCCACGAGGGGCGAGCACGCGCAGGGCACCGTCGATGGCACCGGGGAGGATGTCGAGCTCGGCGTTGACCGCGATGCGGATCGCCTGGAAGGTGCGCTTGGCGGGGTGGCCACCTGTGCGGCGGGCCGGCGCGGGGATGGCATCGCGCACGATCTCGGCCAGCTCCGTGGTGGTGCGCACCGGTCGGGCGGCGACGATGGAGGCGGCGATGCGGCGGGCGAAGCGCTCATCGCCGTAGGTGGCGATGAGCTGGGCCAGCTCGCGCTCGTCGGTGTCGTTGACGACCTCGGCGGCCGAGCGGGGCTGATCTCGGTCCATGCGCATGTCGAGGGGCGCGTCCTGCCGGTAGCTGAAGCCGCGATCGGCCCGATCGAGCTGGGGGGAGCTCACCCCCAGGTCGAAGAGCACGCCGCTCACCGGTGTCGTCCCTCGCTCTTCCACGATGCGTTCCAAGGCGTCGAACCGACTGCGCTGGACGATGGCCCGGTCCCCGAAGGGCTCGAGCCGCTCAGCGGCTGCTGCGAGCGCATCGACGTCCTGGTCGAGCCCCAGCACCCGGAGGTGCGGGTGGCGCTCGAGGATCGCCGCTGCGTGCCCCGCACCACCGACGGTGGCGTCGACCACCCAGCCGGGTGGCACCGGGGCGAAGAGCTCGACGATCTGCTCCAGCAGCACCGGCCGATGCCGGAACGCTGCGGACTCGTCGTCATCGCTCACCTGCAGCCCCCCGGAGAGCTGGTGCCCGCCGGGATGTCTCCCCGGAACGGACTCGATGGGAAGCGGGCGGAGAAGGGGCCTTCCATCGCGCTGCCCGGG
>JBKJIL010000001.1:0-4182 GCA_046598435.1 Acidimicrobiales bacterium | reverse complement strand
ACGGCCCGGGGGATGTCCTGGGCGGAGGTCACGAGCTCGTTGTGCTTGGTGACCGATCGGGTGATGCCGATCGTGTCGCACTCCTGGAAGGCGTCGGTGCCGATCGCCGCGGTGCCCACCTGGCCGGTGATGACGACGATGGGAACGGAGTCCATGTAGGCGTCGCACAGCGGCGTGACGATGTTGGTTGCCGCCGGGCCCGAGGTGACCATGGCCACGCCGGGACGGCCGGTCACGTGGGCGTAGCCCTCCGCCATGTGGCCGGCGCCCTGCTCGTGACGCACGAGGATGTGGCGGATGGGACTGTCGAGCAGCGGGTCGTACACGGGGAGGATGCAGCCCCCGGGCAGCCCGAAGATGGTGTCGACGCCCTCCATCTCGAGAGCTTTGATGAGTGCCTGTGAGCCGTTCAGCTGCATTGCCCTGGGTTCCCTTCCTGCAAAACGACGACGACCTCCCGGCTGGGAGGTCGAACAAGCGCACACGCGGGTTGTCGCGGTGCGCTAGGTGAGTACCAGGATCGTGGGACGTGTCACGCCGGGAAGTGTCCCACGTCGGTTCGATCGCGGGCAAGCGAGTGGCTCGTCTCCTGGACATGAGCGCCCGGAATGTCGCGATCGAGGCAGGACCCTGGCTAGGGTATGACGAACCCATTTCGGGACCAGACCGGTGAACGTAGGAGACATGCTGTGGGAATCTCAAAGGATCGTCTTGGTCGCTTCGTGCGTGCCGCTGTCGTCAGTGGCCTGCTCGGTGCCGCGGGCCTGACCGTCGCTGCGACGCCGGTCCACGCCCAGGACAACGGGTCCGACAACGGGTCCGACGCTGGTACCACCAACGGCTCCGACAACGGCTCCGACACCACGGGTGGCAGCACCACCGGTGGTAGCACCACGGGTGGCAGCACCACGGGTGCCGACGCGGGCGGCGTGCTCGAGGCCTCCACGGGCAACCTCGCCTCCACGGGTGGCTCGGCCACTGCTCCGCTGGCCCTCGGCGGTGCCGCCATGGGCATCGCGCTGGTGGGCCGTCGCCTGCTGGCCGCCAAGTCCTAGCCAGCACGCTTGGATCGTCGTGAGCGACCCGGGGCCACCAGGCCCCGGGTCGCTGCGCGCCGGCACCCGGGTCGATGGCTGCGCAGGCACCCCGTCAGCGCGGCGCTCGGACTGGCGCTCGGCCTCCTCCTCCTGGGTGCGGTCGTCGACCTGCTGCGGGTCCGGGCCGACATCGACGGCGGCCGGGCCGCCCTGTCGGGCCTGTCGCTCGACACGTTGGGAGACGGGCTGGTGCCCACGATCGATGGGGCCGCGGCCCGCCTGTCCCACGCCGATCGGGTCGCCGACCGCAGCCCGTTCCTGGCGACGGTGGGCATCCTGCCCGGCGTCCGCGATCAGGTGCAGGGCCTGCGCGACCTGACGGAGGTCACCGAGCAGCTCGGGGCGAGTGCCCGAGCGGCGGCCGCCAACGTAGACGTGCAGCTCGAGCGAGCCAGCGGCGAGCCCTCGGCGCGAGTCGACCTGCTCGACACGGTGCTGGAGGAGCTCGATCGCGTCGAGCAGACGGTGGCGGGGGTCGACGTAGGTGCGCGCGGCGACCTGGTGGGTCCCCTGGCCGACGCCCGCCACCGCGTCGTGGCCGAGCTGGCCAGCGTGCCCCGCCGCCTCGACGAGGCACGCGGCTACCTGCACGGGATGCGCCGGCTCCTGGCCGGGCCGTCGCACTACCTCCTCCTGGGCGCCAACAACGCGGAGATGCGCGGCGGGGCGGGCATGCCGCTCTCGGCCGGGGTCGTCACCATCGAGGACGGGGACATCGACTTCGGCGAGTTCACCCAGCTGTCGGGACTGCGCCTCGGGCAGCCGGTCGTGCGCTACCCGGACGAGTGGTCGAGCACCTATCGCCGTTGGCGGATCGGCCGCAGCTACCTCGAGACGGCCGTGTCGCCCAACTTCACCATCACCGGTCCGATGTACCAGGCCATGGCCCCCAACGCCGGGTTCGGCACCGTCGACGGGGTCCTCGAGGTGGACGCCGTCGCCTTGCGCGAGCTGCTGGGGGTCATCGGCCCCGTGGTCATGGACGGTGTCACCTACGACGCCGACAACGTCGAGCAGCGGGTCCTGAACGAGAGCTACATCACCTTCCAGGAGGCCGACGATCGCGGCGATCGAGTCGAGGTGCAGTCGCGGCTGGCCAAGCGGATCTTCGAGGCCTTCAAGGAGCGTGAGGTCCCCGTGTCGGCCCTGGCCTCGGCCCTCCAGCAGGCGGCCACCGGACGCCACCTGCTGGCCAGCTCTGCCGACCCGGACGTGCAGGCGCTGTGGACGTCGATCGGCGCCGACGGCGCCCTGCCTCCGACCGGCCTCATGGTGACGGCGCAGAACCTGGCCGCCAACAAGCTCGACTGGTACCTCGACCCGCGGGTGTCGATCAACGTGCTGCGCCCCGGCGACGGGGGACCGTGGACAGCACGGCTCACGGTCACCATCACCAACCCCGCGCCCGAGCGCACCAGCCCGTACATCGACGGCTCCTACGACGGCCTCACCAACGGCACCCACCGCACCATGGTGGCGGTGTACCTGCCCGCCGCCGCCTATGGCGTGCGCTCCCTCGACCTCCCCTTCAGCGAGGGGGGCGCCGATCCCCCGCTGCAGATGTTCGCCAAGCGGCTCGAGATCCCCCGGGGCGAGACCCGGCGGGTGGCCCTGGAGTTCAAGCTCCCACCCGAGCACGTCGGCGCCGTCGTCCTCCCCTCGGGCCGGGTGCGGCCGGTGTCCTACCAGGTCAACGGCGTCGACGTCACCGACGCCGCTCCGGCTGCGGTGTACTGGCTGCAGCGGGCCGAGCCGTCCGACACCCCAGGGGAGGCCGCGGTGGCCGCCCTGCTGGCTCTCGCCGGAGCCGTGGCGCTGGTGGTCGGTGGTCGCGCCCGTCTGCGCCTCCGGGCGACACCCGAGCGGCCGCTGGGCATCGCGGCGCAGCACGCACCGCTGCTCGGCGGCCTGCTGTTCGCAGCCGCGCTCGCCGTCGAGGTGACCGGCATCCTGATCGACCGATTCTGGTAGCGACCGCTGTGGACGCGGGCGGCTCGCGGAGCCATGCGCCGGCGAGGTGCGCCGGGTCCCGGCTCAGCGGTAGCTCAGGCCTCGGTGATGGCACCGCGGTCGGCGCCTGAGGCCAGCCGGGCGTACTTGGCCAGCACCCCGCTCGTGTAGCGGGGCTCGGGCAGCTTCCACGCCGCCCGGCGCTGCGCCAGGGTGGCCTCGTCGACCAGGAGGTCGATGGTGTGCTCGACGATGTCGATCACGATGCGATCGCCTTCGGCCACGAAGGCGATGGGGCCGCCGTCGACGGCCTCCGGTGCGACGTGGCCGATGCAGAAGCCGTGGGTGCCGCCGGAGAAGCGACCGTCGGTGATGAGGGCGGCGTCACCGCCCCGCCCGACGCCCTTCATGGCGCCGGTGATGGCGAGCATCTCCCGCATGCCCGGACCGCCCTTGGGGCCCTCGTAGCGGATGACGACGACGTCGCCTGCCTCGATCTCCTCGGCCAGCACGGCGGCCATGGCCGTGTCCTCTCCGTCGAACACCCGGGCGCGACCCTCGAAGCGGAGGTGGTCGATGCCGGCCACCTTCACGACGGCACCCTTGGGCGCCAAGGTGCCCTTCAGCACGGCGATGCCGCCCACGGCGTGGATCGGGTCGGACAGCGGATGGATGACGGAGCCGTCAGGAGCGGGGGCGTCGAGCTCGGCGAGGTTCTCGGCGATGGTCTTCCCGGTGACGGTGAGGCAGTCGCCGTGGAGCAGACCCGCCTCGAGGAGGTGCCGCATGACGACGGGGATCCCGCCGATGCGGTCGATGTCGGTCATGTGGTACTTGCCGCCCGGCTTGGTGTCGGCGATGTGGGGGATGCGAGCACCGACGCGGTTGAAGTCGGCCAGCGCAAGGTCGACCCGCGCCTCGTGGGCGATCGCCAGGAGGTGCAGCACGGCGTTGGTCGAACCGCCGAGCGCCAGCGTGACGGCGATCGCGTTCTCAAAGGCCTCCTTCGTGAGAATCATACGTGCACGTATGTTCTTGTCGACGAGGTTCATGACGGCGAGCCCGCTGGCGTAGGCGAGATCGTCACGGCGGCGGTCGACAGCCGGCGCGCTGGCGCTCCCCGGCAGTGCGATCC
>JBKJIL010000292.1:0-12224 GCA_046598435.1 Acidimicrobiales bacterium | reverse complement strand
CGCGCACGTGGAGGTTGCCGTCGTCGTCGAGGAAGCCGAGGTCACCGGTGTGCAGCTCACCGCTGGCCAGCGCCTCCGCCGACGCCTCGGGTCGCTCCCAGTAGCCGAGCATCGGCCGATAGCGATCGTCAGCAGCACCGACGCAGATCTCGCCCGTCTCGCCCGTGGGCAGCATTGCGCCGTCACCCGCGCGGATGCGCACGGCGAGGTGCGGCAGCGGCCGCCCCGACGAACCGTCGACGTGCGGGCCACCGCGCGGGTCGATGGCCACGACGGTCGGCGCCTCGCTGAGCCCATAGGTCGCCAGCACCGGCAGGCCGAACTTGGCCTCGAACATGGACCGGATGGCCTCCGGGCAGTCGGCGCCCCCCGTCCACACCTCGGTGAGCGATGCCAGATCCCCAGCGGACACGGCGTCGTTGGTGGCCAGGCTGTGTAGCAGCGCTGGGGGGCCGTTCCAGGTGGTGACCCGCTCAGCACGGATCCACTCGGCCACGCCCTCGGCGTCGATGCGGTCCATCACGATCGAGCAGCCACCGGCCTGCGACACGAGCAACGTGGTGAGCACGGCCATGTTGAGCACGGTGAACGGGAAGCAGTCGCCCTTGCGCAGCGTCTCGTCGTAGCCCCGCGTCGCCACGAGCACCGCGCCGGGCGTGAGCAGGTTGTGCTGACTGTGCACGGCCCCCTTGGGATGGCCAGTGGTGCCGCTCGTGTAGGCGATCCCGGCCGGCGCGTGGGGGTCGACGGCGACACCGGCCGGCTCGGCGGGAGCAGCGGCAACCGCAGCGCTCCACTCGGCGCTCGCCACGAGGCGCACGCTCGTGCCTGGCAGGTCGTCGTCGGTCAGCAGCAGCGAGGCGTTCGAGTCGTCAAGGAGGAACTGCTTCTCCGGCGGCGCCAGCGCGCGGTTCACCCCGACCCACACGGCCCCGAGCCGCATGGCCCCGTGGAAGGCCACCACCACGTCGGCCTCGTTGGGCCACGAGGCGGCCACCCGATCGCCGGGGCCGATGCCCATCGTCCGCAGCGCTTGCGCCGCCTTGTCGGCGAGCCGGTCGAGCTCGCCGTAGACGAGTCGGCGGCTCCGGGTGACGAGCGCCTCGCGGTTCGGGTCGTCGGCCAGCACCCGATCGAAGACGTGGGCCACGGACGCAGGCTGCATGCCGCCGAGACTAGGCGACTAACATCGGCGTCAGGTTTGGAAGGAGCGCTGGTGGACTTCGATCTCGGCGAGCAAGCGGCGGCACTGCGCACCCGTCTGCGCGCGCTGATCAAGGAGCACATCGCCGAGGACTACCTCGGCGCGTTCACCAACGACCCCGCCGATCTCGACGTCGCTCAGCAGTTCTGCAAGACCCTCGCGGAGGAGGGGCTCCTCACCATCGCCTGGCCCACGGAGTTCGGGGGCGGGGGCGGCTCGGTGTGGGACCAGACCGTGGTGCGCGAGGAGATGTGGGCCCACCACGAGCCCCGGGGCGCCCAGTACATGGGCCTGAACTGGGTCGGCCCGGCCATCATGGCCTTCGGAACCGACGAGCAGAAGCGTCAGCACCTCTCCGCCATCGCGGCAGGCGAGGTCATCTGGTGCCAGGGCTTCAGCGAGCCCGACGCCGGATCCGACCTCGCCGCCCTCAGCACGCGCGCCACCCCCGATGGCGACGGCTGGCGCCTCAACGGCCAGAAGATCTGGACGTCCTACGCCGGCATGGCGCAGTGGTGCGTTCTCGCGGCCCGCGTGGGCACCGGCGAGCGCCACGAGGGCATCACGATGTTCCTCGTGCCGATGGACACGCCTGGCATCACCGTGCGACCGATCCGCAGCATGCTCGGCCCCCACCACCTCAACGAGGTGTTCTTCGAGGAGGCGTGGGCCGGGCCCGACGCCGTGCTCGGCGGCGTGGGCGACGGCTGGGCCGTCATCCGCAAGGCGCTCGCCCACGAACGAGTCGGGATCGCCCGCTACGCGCGCTGCGAGCGCCTCCTGTCGGCGCTGGGCCGCGAGCTGGCCCCCGTGTGGGATCAGCTGCCTCCCGCCGTCCACAGCCAGTGGGCCCGGGCCCTGGTGCAGGTGCGCGTGGCTCGCCTCCTCGCCTACCGCACCGTACGGGCTCAGGAGATCGGCGAGACGCCCGACGTGATGGCCAGCGCGGCGCGCATCGCCGTCACCCAGTGCGACCAGCAGGTGGCCGAGCTCCTGTTCCAGGCCGTGGAGCACGAGAGCCTCGACGCTGGCAGCGCCGCACCGCTGCACGGCGCCATCGAGGACCACTGGCGCTACGCCCAGGCGGCCACCGTGGCGTCGGGCACCATCGAGGTGCAGCGCATGATCGTGTCCAAGGCGCTGCTCGGCGGTCGCTCGTGAACCCGTTGCTCCCCGACGAGGCAGTCGAGTTCGGGGCCACCGCCCGGCGGGCCTTCGCCGGCCTCGGCGGGGTCGACGCGGCGCGCCGGGCCGAGGATGCACCGGCGCTCCGGCGAGGCGAGGTGAGCGACACCCTCCAGGCGCTGGGGATCGACGAGCTCGACCCGCGCGCCGACGCTGACACCCTGGCCGCCGCCGCCGCGCTGTGCGAAGCGGCCGGTCGGGTCGCCCTCCCCTACCCCGTACCCAGCGTGCTGTTGCGGGGCACCGACAGCCTGCCGTTCGCCGTGGTGCCCCACGATCGCTGCCGCGTCGACCACGGCGACCTGTTCGACCAGTGGCGCGTCGCCACCCTCGACGGCTCGGTCGCCATCGCCACCTCGAAGGACGGCGCACTCGGCAGCCGCCTCGGCCCCTTCGTGACCGACCTCGTGCGCAACGAGGCCGGCGGCGACGACACCGCCGCGGGCGATGTCGTCCTGCACCTCGCGCTCACCGCGTGGCAGGTGCTGGGCACCACCGATCGGGCGGTGGAGCTGGCCGTCGAGCACGTCACCGGCCGCATCCAGTTCGGCAAGCCCCTGGCCGCCTTCCAGGCCGTGCAGTTCCAGCTGGCTGATGCGGCGGTGGCCGTGGCGGGGTTGCGGGAGCTGGCCCAGTTCACGCTCTGGCGACTCGCCGTCGCTCCCGACCGCTCCGTGGCCGACGCCCTCGCGCTCCGAGTGCACGCCCTCGACGTTGCCCGCGTCGTGCTGCGCACCTGCCAGCAGCTCCACGGGGCCGCCGGGGTGTGCGACGAGTACGACATCTCGGTCCTCACCCGACACGTCCAGCCCGCCCTGCGACTTCCGTGCGGCGCTGAGCGCACCACGGCGGAGCTGGCCGTGGCCATCCAGCGGGACGGCTTCGAGGGCCTGTTCGCCCATGGCGGTGCGCTGCGGTGACCACCTTGCAGGGACCTCCGCTGCACGAGATGGAGGGGATCGGCGCGCTCACGATGGGCGGCTTCCTCGATGAGGTGGCGGCCCGCTTCGGCCCTCACGCCGCCCTCGTGTTCGATGAGCCGCTTCGCTCCGGCGCCACCCTGTGCTGGACCTACGACGACCTGCTCGACGATGCCCGGCGGATCGCCAAGGGGCTGATGGCCCTCGGCGTCGAGCGCGGTGAGCGGGTGGCGGTGCTCATGGGCAACCGACCCGAGGCGGTGGCCGCCATCTTCGGGGCCGCCCTCGCCGGCGCGGTGGCCGTGCCGCTCTCCACCTTCTCCCCTTCCCCCGAGCTGGCCTTCCTGCTCACCAGCTCCGAGGCGGTCGTCGTGCTCACCCAGGCGCGCCTGCTGGCCCGCCGGTTCGCAGACGACCTGGCCGAGCTGCGGGCCGACCTGCCCCATCTGCGCCACGTCGTCACCCTCGGCGACCCATCCTGGGATGCCTTCACCGTGGGTGGTGACGGCGTGGCCGATGCCGACCTCGCGGCCCGCAGCCAAGACGTCGCGCCGTCCGACCCGGCCCTGATCATCTACAGCTCGGGCACGACGAGCACCCCCAAGGGGATGCTCCACACCCATCGCGCCCCCACCCTGCAGTTCTGGGTGCAGGCCCAGATCTTCCGGCGCCATGCCGCCACCCGCATGTGGACGTCGCTGCCGTTGTTCTGGACGGCCGGGCTCAACACCGCCATGGGGTCCACCCTCGCGGCGGGCGGCTGCTGGGTGATGCAGGAGACGTTCGAGCCCGGTGCAGCCCTGGCGCTCATGGAGCGCGAGCGGGTCACCGAGCCCTATGCCCTCCCCCACCAGACAGCCGCTCTCGAGGAGCACCCGAGCTGGGCCACCACCGACCTGTCGTCGCTTCGATGCGTGTTCGGCAAGTCGGCCTTTGCTCGTCATCCCACCGTCACCGGCGACACCACCTGGAACATGCCAGTCGGTTACGGGCTCTCGGAGACCTGCGCCTTCTTCGTGTCCCACTGGTCCGACACGCCGCGGGAGCTGCTCAAGCAGAGCATGGGCCGGTTGCTGCCCGGCAACGAGCTGCGCGTGATCGACCCCACCACCGGACGCGTCCTCGGCCCCAACGAGGAGGGGGAGCTGGCCATCAAGGGACCCACCCTCATGGAGCACTACGTCGGCATGACCCCGGAGCAGTGCTTCGACGAGGACGGCTTCTTCCACACCGGCGACGCCGGCTCCTTCGACGACGACGGCTACGTGCACTTCACCGGCCGCCGCACCGAGATGATCAAGACCGGCGGGGCCAACGTGTCCCCGGCCGAGCTCGAGGTGGAGCTCCGGGCCTGCCCGCCGGTGAAGCTGGCCCGCATCGTCGGGGTGCCCGACCCTCGCCTCGACGAGATGGTCGTGGCCTGCATCACCCTGAAGGACGAGGCGCAGGCCACCGAGGCCGACATCCAGGCCTTCCTGCGCGCGCGGGTGGCCGCCTACAAGGTGCCCAAGCGGGTCCTGTTCTTCGGCGAGGGCGAGATCCCGATGACCGGGAGCGACACGAAGGTGCGCGACGACGAGCTCATCTCGCTCGTCACCGACCGACTTGCCGGAGCCCAGTCCGGCCCATCAACCAGCGGAGACCGATGACCACGCTCGACGAAGAGACCCCCACGGACAGCGGCACGCTCGACGCGTCCGATCTCGACAAGTACATGGGCGTGCCGATGGAGCCGGGCGAGCTCAAGGAGCCCGTCGCCACCAACGACATCCGGCGCTGGGTGCAGGCGATGCACTACCCCAACCCGCTCCACTACGACGAGCGGTGGGCGGCCGAGAGCCGCTTCGGCACCATCGTGGCCCCGCAGTCCTTCACCGTGGCCGTCGACACGAGCCACGGCTGCTCGCCGGCCCAGGTCGGCAAGATCCCCCGCTCCCACCTCATCTTCGGGGGCGACGACTGGTGGTTCTTCGGACCTCGGATCCTCCCCGGCGACCACTTCGTGTGCCATCGCATGCCCTACGACTACAAGGTGACGGACACGAAGTTCGCCGGGCCGACCTGCTTCCAGCGCGGCGACACGCTGTACATCAACCAGCGGGGCGAGCGCGTGGCCCTGCAGCGCTCGACCGCCATCCGCTACCAGGTGCGCGAGGCCAAGGAGAAGAAGCTCTTCTCCGAGCCCACCGAGCCGGAGTGGACCGACGCGCAGCTCGACGAGCTCGAGACCCGCAAGCTCGAGTTCATCGACCAGATCCAGGCCCTGCACCACGACAAGCGCCTGTTCGACAGCGTTGCGGTCGGCGACAAGCTGGCCAGCAACGTGCTCGGGCCGCACAGCCTGGCCAGCTTCGCCACGGAGTGGCGGGCCTTCCCGATGACGACGTGGGGGGCCACCGCCAAGGGACCCACCACGGTGCGGGCCGAGGAGCTGGGCTACACGAAGGAGATGGCCGGGTTCGAGGGCGATCGCCGCATGGAGCGCGTCAACCCCGAGCTCACCGACGGGGCCTACTACGGCCCGTCGCGAGGCCATCTGCAGCCCCGGTGGGCGCAGCACGTGGGGATGCCGCGCGGCTACGGCTACGGGGCGTCGATGGGCGCCTGGATCATCGACTACGTGGCCGCCTGGGCCGGGGAGTGGGGCTTCGTCACCCACTCGACCGCGCAGTACCGCAATCCCGCCTTCACCGGTGATGCGACCTTCCTCAGCGGCGAGGTCATCGACAAGCGGGTGGAGCGCCGCCGCAAGCACATCGTGCGGGTGCGAGTCGAGCTGCGGAACCAGGACGACGCCGTGATGGCCAAGGCCGAGGTGGAAGCCGAGCTCCCCCACGAATGACCCAGACAATCCGGGCGGGTGCCGTGCGGTACGGGTCGTTCCCTGTCGTCGCGCTCGCGGCCACGTTGATGCTGGAGCAGGGCGAGCGGCTCTCGCTGGCCCAGGCCTTCGACGGCATCCGGGCGGAGTTCGGCGTGAGCGACACCGCCCTCGGTGCGCTGGCCGCGGCCATGGTGCTCGTCGGCGTCGTCGGCGGCATCCCGATCGGGGCGCTGGCCGACCGCTGGCGGCGGAACACGCTGCTCGTCATCGCCATGGTGGTCTGGACGACCTGCATGGGCCTGGGCGCCATCGCCCCCGGGTTCGCGTTCCTCTTCATCGGCCGCCTGGGCGTGGGTGCCGTCGAGGCCAACGGCCCGGCGTCGTTCTCGCTGATGTCGGACTTCTACCCCGTGGCGACGCGAGCCCGGATGATGGGGCGCTACCAGCTCGGCAGTGCGGTCGGGGGCCTGGTCGGCGTGGGCCTGTCGGGCGTGCTGGTCGACACCTTCGGCTGGCGCGCCGCGTTCTGGATGTGGATCCCGATCGGCATCGTCGTGGTCTGCGTGCTCACGCGACTGCCTGAGCCCGAGCGCGGCGGTCAGGACCGGGCCTTCCACCTCGAGGAGATGGAGCGGGTGGAGGCCGACAACGTGCCTGGCCTGCTCCCCGACCTGCACCTGCCGGAACCCCGGCGCTCCACCCTCGACTACGACAACGCCACGTGGGGCGAGGTCATCCGCGAGCTGATGCAGATCCGCTCCATGTGGTTCGGGCTCATGTCGCTCACCATCTCGAGCTTCCTGCTCGGTGCCCTCGGCGTGTGGGGCATCGAGTTCTTCAAGCAGGCCTTCGACCTCTCCGCCACCAAGGCCGGTGCCTTCGTGCCCGCCATCGGGGCCGGCGCCGCCATCGGGCTGATCGGCGGCGGCGAGCTGGCCGACCACCTGCTGCGCCGGGGGGTGGCCAACGCCCGCGTGTACGTCACCGCCGTGTCGTCGGTGCTGGCCAGCGTGCTGCTGCTGCCTGCCTTCCTCACCTCCTCACTGCCGCTGGCCGCGGTGCTGCTCTTCTTCGGCAGCCTCTGCCTCACGACACCGGTTGCCCCGAGCGAGGCGCTGGTGTCCGACGTCGTGCCGAGCCAGCTCCGGGGCCGGGCCGCCGCCATCCGCTCGGTGGTGCGGGCGCTGTCAGCCCTCTCCCCGCTGATCGTCGGCGTCCTCTCCGACGCCACCGACCTCTCCACCGCGCTCGCCATGATCACCCCCCTCTACGCCATCGGGGGCCTCGTGATGCTCCTCGCCCGGCGCAGCTACCCATCCGACCTCGCGTTCGTCGCCGCCTCGGCACGACGCTCCCTGGAGGCATCGCAGCCATGACCGACCGACCGGTGATCTTCTCCACCGCCCCCCTGCGGGGCCCCGGCCTCGACGCCCTCCGTCAGCTCGGCGAGGTGATCCTCGATCCGTGGATCGACCAGCATCCGCTGCGCCTCTACAACGAGGATCAGCTGGCGGCCCGGGTGAACGAGCTCGGTGCCTCGGTGGTGATCTGCGAGGCCGACAAGTGTGGCGGGGCGCTGCTCGACCTGCCGCTCCTGGCCATCGGGTCAACCCGGGGCGACCCCACCAACGTGGACCTCGACGCGGCCACGGCCAAGGGCATCCCCGTGCTCCGAGCGCCTGGCCGCAACGCCGACGGCGTGGCCGAGCTGGCCGTCGGCCTGCTGCTGGCCGTCACCCGGCACCTGGTGTCGGCCGACCGCGACGTGCGCGAGGGCGAGGTGTACCGAGACGGCTCGATCCCCTACCAGCGCTTCCGCGGCTGGCAGCTGGCCGGCCGTACCGCCGGCCTCGTGGGCCTCGGCGCCGTGGGCCGGGCCACTCGGTGGCGCCTCGAGGGCCTCGGCATGCGCGTCATCGCCACCGACCCCTTCGCCGACGACGCCACCCACGGCCTCGACGACCTGCTGGCCGAGGCCGACGTCGTGTCGATGCACGCCGCCGTCACCCCCGACACCCTCCGACTGATGTCCACCGAGCAGTTCGCTCGGATGAAGGAGGGCTCGGTGTACGTGAACTCGGCCCGAGCCGGCCTGCACGACCTCGACGCCCTCACCGTGGCCCTGCAGTCCGGGCACCTGGCGGGGGCGGCGCTCGACCACTTCGACGGTGAGTCGATCGCCGTCGACCACCCGATCGTCGCCCTGTCCAACGTCGTGCTCACGCCCCACATCGGCGGCGCCACCTACGACACCGAGACCAACCACACCACCTTGATGGCCGACGGGCTCGCCGCGCTCCTGCGGGGCGAGCGTCCGGCCAACCTGGCCAACCCGGAGGTGCTCAGCCATGGCTGACGCGATCACGTCACCCACCACGACCAAAGAGGCCGTGCTCGCAGCGGCCAAGAAGATGCTGGCCGAAGGCCTGGTGGAGGGCACGTCGGGCAACATCTCGGGCCGGCTGCCCGACGGGCTCGTGTGCCTGTCCCCGTCGTCGGTGCCCTACGACACGATGACGCTCGACGACCTCGTCGTCGTCGACCTCGACGGCACCGTGGTAGAGGGCGAGCGGTCCCCCACCACCGAGAAGGACCTCCACCTGGCCGCCCTGCGCCGCTACCCGGAGCTGGGCTCGGTGATCCACACCCACGCCGTCTACGCCACCATGTTCGCCCTCGCCCACGAGCCCATCCCGGCCGTGATCGAGGAGGTCGTGGTCTACCTGGGCGGCGACGTGCCCTGCTGCGACTACAAGGGCACCGGCACGGCCGAGCTCGGCGAGGAGGTGGCCGCTCGGCTCGCCGACCGCGGCGCGGCGCTGGTTGCCAACCATGGGCTGGTCACCTGCGCCTCCACTCCCGAGAAGGCGCTCCACAACGCCGCCCTGGTCGAGCGCACGGCCAAGATCGTGTGGGGCACCCGGGCCATGGGGGCGACGATCCATCCGCTCCCGGGCAAGGTAAACACGGACATGGCCGGCGTCTACCGATTCATCCGCGACAACCCCTGACGGGGGAGGAGACCGCGACCGTGCTGCCGAACAGAGGGACTGGGGCAATGGGGGTACATCGACGATGAGAGCACGACTCGCAATGGGGCTGGTGGCGGCGCTCACGGTGGCCGCCTGCGGCACCCGCCTGCCCGACGAGGCCTTCGTGGAGAGCCAAGGGCAGGGATCGGCGGTGACCGTCGACGGATCCACCGATGGCAGCACCGCCCAGGACCCCACAGGGACCGAGGAAGCCACCGAGGGCGGCACGGCCACGACCACCGCCGACGGCTCGTCGTCGGGCACCGATGGCGCCACCGCCGCTGATGGCGGGGGCGCCACCGGCGGAACCACGGGCGGTACCACCGGTGGCGGCACTGGTGGCGGGCCGAACCAGGCCTCCGACGTGGGCATCACCGCCACCACCATCACGCTGGGCACGATCGTGGCCGAGAACGGCGTGCTGGGCGACGCCTTCGCCCCCGCGGTGCGCGGCCTGCGGGCCTGGACCCAGGCCATCAACGCCAAGGGCGGGATCAACGGGCGCACCGTGATCCTCAAGACCTGCGACGACCGCGAGGACCGCACGCGCGCCCTCGAGTGCGCCCGCCGCCTGGTGGAGCAGGACAAGGTCTTCGCCCTGGTCGCCACCAACACCCGGGCCTTCGGCGGCGCTGCGCAGTACCTGAACGACAAGGCCGTCCCGGTGATGGGCATCCCGATCACCAACAGCTTCTACCGCTATCCCCACCTGTGGGGCGGCTATCCGCAGGGCTATGCCCGCGACGGCAAGACCGTGGGGTACAAGGGCCAGATCATGAGCCTCTCGGGCGCCTACCGGTGGTTCAAGACCAACCTCGGCGTGGCCAACGCGGCGGTGTTCTCCTATGACATCGACGAGTCCAAGCAGGCCGGCGTGTTCATCGCCAAGGGCCTCGAGCTCGAGGGCTTCAAGGTCACGACCTACACCGTGTCCTTCGCCGCCCCCAGCTTCGATCAGGCGGTGGCCGACATGCAGCGCCAGGGCACCCAGATCGTCTTCGACTCGATGGACGACGGCGCCAACCGTCGCCTCTGCGACGCCATGGCCCGGCGTCAGTTCTCCGTGAAGGCCAAGGTGTCCACCATCGTCTCGATGGGCGACTCCGTGGGCAACGACTACAACGACACCTGCCGCAACTCGGTGTTCATCGTCGGCGAGTCGATCCCGTACTCCGACACCCGGGTGCCGGCCATCGCGGAGTTCCGTGCCGCCTACGCCCGCTACCAACCGGGTCAGGAGCTCCACCAGTGGGCCCTCGAGGGCTGGGCCCAGGCCACCACGGTGGCCGACGGCATCCGTGGCATGGGTGCCACCCCCACCCGCAAGGGCCTGGAGGACTTCTTCCGTGGCCTGCGCAAGTACACGGCCGGCGGGATCATGGGTGGCCTCGAGTACGTGCCGCTCGACTACGCCGCACCGCGCGGCGAGGACTGCTTCGGCATCTCCCGCTGGCTCGATGCCAAGGGCGGCTGGGTGCAGGCCACCGACCGCTTCCCGTTCTGCTACCCCGACGCCCACCAGTACGGCACCCCGGCCCTCGAGCAGGGCAACTAGCGCACCCGGTCAGACGGGCGCGCGGTCAGACCGACAGGTGGGCCGAGGCGGTGCGGCTGTGGCGAAGCTCGCCCGGCTCGCCGGCCCACACCACCTGGCCCTTGGCCAGCACGTAGCAGAGGTCGGCCAGCTCCAGCGCGTAGGTGAGGTGCTGCTCGACGAGCACGATGGTGCGGCCGGCGTCGCGTAGGGCGGCCACGCGCTCGAAGAGCTCCGCCACCACCAGGGGTGCCAGGCCCATCGACAGCTCGTCGAACATCACCACGCGCGGGCTGCCCACCAGTGCTCGGCAGACGGCCAGCATCTGCTGCTCGCCACCAGACAGCGACCCGGCGACCTGCTCGAGGCGCTCGCCGAGACGAGGGAAGGTGGCGACGATCTCCGTCAGCCAGGCGTCCCAGGGGCCGGCGGCGTCACGCGGCGCGGCGCGGTGGGCCACCCGCAGGTTGTCTCGCACGCTCAGGGCGGGGAACACGCCACGACCCTCGGGCACCAGGACGAGGCCCCGCTGTGCGATGGCGCTCGGGCGGCGGTTGTCGATGCGGCGACCATCGAGACGGATCGTGCCTGCGGTGACGGGCAGGGTGCCCGAGACCGCTCGCAGCGTGGTGGTCTTGCCCACCCCGTTGGGGCCGAGGAGGGCCACGACCGAGCCGGCAGGAACCTGCAGGCTGAGGTCGCGCAGCACCTCGATCCGGCCGTAGCCGGCCCGCACCCCGTCGAGCTCGAGCGCCATCGTCATCCCGTCAGCTCCTCGTCGGTGGCCCCGCCGAGGTACGCGGCACGCACGGCCGGTTCGGAGGCGATCTCCTCGGGTGTCCCCGCCGCGATCACGACACCGAAGTCGAGCACGTAGATCCGCTGCGACAGCGCCATGACCAGCGAGACGTCGTGCTCCACGAGAAGCACGGCAACACCGCTGGCAGCCACCTCGCCCAGGACCCGCTGGAAGACCTCAGTCTCCGCCGTGTCGAGCCCGCTGCTGGGCTCGTCGAGCAGGAGCACCTTGGGGCCCATGCACAGGGCACGACCGAGCTCCACCTGCCGGAGCAGGCCCGTGCTGAGCGACCCGGCGAGGCGACTCCGGACCGCGCCGAGACCGATGAGCTCCAACGCCTCCTCGACCGTCGCGACCACACCAGGCTCGTCGGGGTGACGCCAGCGGAGGATGCCCCCGAAGGTGCGGCCGGGCGACGCCGCCTCAGCCGCCACCTGCAGGTTCTCGAACACCGTCATGCCGGTGAAGACCTCGAGGCGCTGGAAGGTGCGCGCCAGCCCCAGCCGGGCCCGGGCGTCGGTGGGGAGCTCCGTCACGTCCCGGTCGCCGAGCACGACGCGGCCGGAGGTGGGTCGCAGGATGCCCGTCAGGGCGTTGAACAGGGTGGTCTTGCCGGCGCCGTTCGGCCCGATGAGCGATGTCACCGCGGCCGGCGCCACCTCCAGTGACGCGCTGTCCACCGCCACCAGGCCGCCGAAGCGAACGGTGACCTCCTCGGCCGCGAGC
>JBKJIL010000324.1:0-15960 GCA_046598435.1 Acidimicrobiales bacterium | reverse complement strand
GAACGACTCCCCAGTCGTTCGGATCCTTTCCGCCCACCGGTTTGCGCTGGATCGGCAGGTAGGTGGTGAGCGGCTCTTTGGTGATCACCACGGCCGCGGCGTGGATGCCGTCCTGGCGGCGTAGGCCCTCGAGGCCTTTGGCCACCTCGATGACCTTGGCCGCATCGGGGTCCTCGTCACGCATCTTCCGGAGGTCGGCGGCCATCTTGTAGCCGTCGGCGAACTTGGGGTGCGGCTCCAGGCAGGCGTAGAGCGGGGTGTCCCGACCCATGATCAGCGGCGGCATGGCCTTGGCCACCTTGTCGCCCACGATGTACGGGTAGCCCAGCACCCTGGCGGCATCCCGCACGGCCGCCCGGGCCTTGATGGTGGAGAAGGTGACGATCTGGGCGACGTGGTCGCGCCCGTACACCTCCGCCGCGTAGCGGATCATCTCCTCCCGATAGCGGGAGTCGAAGTCCATGTCGATGTCGGGCATGGAGACGCGGCTCGGGTTGAGGAAGCGCTCGAAGAGCAGGTCGTACCGGATCGGGTCGAGGTCGGTGATCCACAGGGCGTAGGCCACCGCGCAGCCGGCCGCCGATCCACGGCCCGGCCCCACCCGGATGTTGGCGTCGCGGGCGTGCTTGATGAGATCCCAGGTGATCAGGAAGTACGACGCGAACCCCATCGACTCGATGACCTGGAGCTCGTAGGCCAGCCGCTCGACGATGTGGTCGGGGATCTGCTGGCCCCACCGCTTCTTGGCCCCCTCCATGGTGAGGTGACGCAGGTAGTCGGCGTCGGTGGTGAAGCCCTCGGGGAGGGGGAAGTCGGGCAGCTGTGGCTTGCCGAACTCGATGGTGACGTCGGCCCGCTCGGCGATCCAGAGCGTGTTGTCGCACGCCTCGGGGATCTCGTCGAAGAGGTGCCGCATCTCCTGGCCCGACTTCAGGTAGTGGTCGTCCCCGTGGAACTTGAAGCGGTCGGGGTCGCTCATCTGCGACCCGGTCTGCACGCAGAGCAGCGCGTCGTGGGCCACGGCGTCGCTGCGCTGCACGTAGTGGCTGTCGTTGGTGGCCAGCAGCGGCGCCTGCAGGTGCTCGGCGATCTCCAGCAGCATCGGGTTGGTGCGGTGCTGCTCCGGGATGCCGTGGTCTTGCATCTCGATGAAGAAGTTGTCGCGTCCGAAGATGTCCTGGAGCCGACCGGCGGCCTTCTCGGCCCCCGCCACGTCGTCGCGCAGGAGGTGCTGGAGGACGTGGCCACCCAGGCACCCGGACGTGACGATGAGGCCCTCGCTGTGCTCGTCGAGCAGCTCCCAGTCGCAGCGGGGCTTGTAGAAGTACCCCTCCAGGAAGGCCCGGCTCGAGAGCTGGATGAGGTTGCGGTAGCCGGCGTCCGTCTCGGCGAGGGCGGTCAGGTGGTAGTAGAGCTTGGTGCCGCCCTCGGCGTCGCCCCCGCCGTCGTCCATGCGACCGCGTCGCGACGGGCGCTCCGCCCGGTTCTCGTGGGCCATGTACAGCTCGGACCCGAGCACCGGCTTGATGCCCTGCTGCTGGCACTCCTTGTAGAAGTCCAGGATCCCGTACATGTTGCCGTGGTCGGTGATGCCGAGCGCCGGCTGGCCATCGGCCACCGCCGCGCCCACCACCTCAGCGATGCGGGCGGCGCCGTCGAGCATCGAGTACTCGGTGTGCACGTGGAGGTGCGTGAAGCTGTCGGCCACGTCCTGCACACCTCCCCTCGGGCCCCACACGGCCGTCGTCCTCTGCCACACCGACCTGTCCACAGGTCGTCCACAGGAGTTCATCCACAGCCTGTGGATGAACTACACCGATGTGATTCGACGGTAGCACCGCGGCCCCGTCTCCGGCATGGCCGTCGACTGGACTGGGGCCCGGCGTCAGCGGACCGTCAGCGGTGCTGGGCGGCGTCGGCCCTGACGAACTCGTCGCGCACGGTGGCCAGTGCCTCGTCGTCGCCGGGGAAGGTGAGGGCCTGGGCCGGCACCCCCACCCCGTCGAGCGGGACGCGACGCTCGCGGAGGTAGGCGCGCACGCGCTCGTCGAAGCGGCTGCGGAACACCTCGGCTCCCTCGTGGGCCGTCTCCGGGAGGACCACCGCGAAGCGGTGGCGGTCGGCGTCGTGGACGTGCACCGCGTGATCGACGGTGCGCACCCCTTCCCCCAGCAGGCGCCCGAGGTCGCGGAGCACGGCGCGGCGGTCGCGGGCCCTCAACGCCGCGAACGGGGCCGCGGGCAGGTCCAGCAGCACGAGCGAGAACAGCGTCTGGTACCGGGTGGCCCGAGCCATCTCGAGGTCGATCTGCTGCAGCAGATGACGAGCGTTGTAGAGCCCGGTCTCGTCGTCGACCTCGTCGTAGAGCTCGAGCTTGGTGAGCGAGCCCTCCAGCACCTGGGTGGACCATCCCCCCACCGCCCCGAAGATCAGATAGGCGGCGGAGCGCGAGACGATGAGCCCGGTGAACTCGCCGATGCCCACGGCGTCGATGGCCGGGGCCCGCAGGGCCGTGTACACCCCGATGGCAGCCAGCGCCCCCACCAGCCCTCCGGCCACGCCACGGAACACGAAGGCGAGGAAGATGGGTACGAACAGCAACGTGGCGGCCACCTCGATGCCGTCCACCCGTCGCACGTACATCACCAACGAGACGACGGCCAGGACGGCCAGGCCAGTCGCCAGCACGAGCCGACGGGCCTTGGCGTAGCCGAGCTGCGACAACCGTCCTGAGAAGGTAGCGACCACGTGCGGCAGCGTAACCACCGCCGCCGGCGACCATGGGGATTACATTGCTGAGCATGCCCTCGGCGCTGCGTGCTCAGGTCGCCCTCATCGGGCTGCTCGCGGTGCTGCTGATCCCCATCGGCACGTCGTCGCTACGGGGCCTCACCCACATCCTCTCCTGCCAGGATCGCAGCGCCACGCCCTTCAGCGTCGACGTACCCGCGAGCGGGCCGCCGACCATCTCGTCGTCGACGGTCCTCGAGCGCGGGGCCGACGGCGAGGTGGCCACGAACGAGGTGTGCGGCGGGCTGGTGCTGGACCTGGTGATGGGGAGCCGGGTCGAGAACCGGGCCGACGTGACGTTGGTCATCACGAACAACAGCCAGTACGGCTGGCGAGGCTCGGTGCAGCTGCAGCTGGGTGACATCGACATCCCGATCGACATCGGCGGGATCGGGGCCGGTCAGACCGCAACGGACAGCTTCGAGGTGCGGCTCGATGCCGAGCGCCGCTACGAGATCGTCGGCTCGCTGCTCATCGGTCCGTGAGCTCCAGCTACGTGCGCTCCAGGTACGTGCGCTAGAGGTACGTGCCAGGCCGGGCCGGGTCGGGATCGCCCGACCCCGGCTCACCCGCCGCGCCAGGCCCCATCGCTCCGGGTGGGAGCTGGCGCTGCATCTGCTCGAGCTGTTGACGAGCGGCCATCTGCTGGGCGAACAGCGTGGCCTGGATGCCGTGGAACAGGCCCTCGAGCCAGCCGACCAGCTGCGCCTTGGCCACCCGCAGCTCCGCTTCCGACGGCACGCCGGGCTGGCCGAACGGCGGCGCCAGGCGGGCCAGCTCGTCGCGGAGGTCCGGGGACAGGGCGGACGACAGCTCCACCAGCGAGGTCTCGTAGATCTCGCGGAGCCGCTCCCGGCTGGGCTCGTCCAGCTCGGACTGGCGCACCTCCTCCAGGAGCTGCTTGATCATCGAACCGATGCGCATGACCTTGCCCGGCGACTCGACCGACTCCTGCGGCTCTTCGGACTCGGCCGGGACCACGGACGGCACCAGCACGTCGGGGGACCCTTCGGGGGACGGATCAGACATGGGCGTCAACCTATCGGTCGATCGCTACTGCGCCATCCCGGCGAGGAGCGGCACCAGCATCTCGTCCTCGGTCACCGAACCATGCCGGCCGATGAGCAGGTACGGACCCGTATCGGCGGGATCGTGGAAGGCATAGGTGCCCTTGGCGGCCAGGAGGACGTCGCCCAGGCGTCCGGCGGCCGCTTCGGTCACCACCGGTCCGTACCAGCCTTCGGCGATGGCCTCGTCGCGGCTGCGCACCCAGGCCTTGTCGCCCAAGGTCGAGCGGGCCGCGTCGAGGAGCGCACCCGCACGACCGCCGCGGGCGTGGAGCCATCGGAAGCGGCCCTCCCCCGACTGCGTGGCGACGTGGGACTGCAGCTCGCCGGGCAGCTCGAGCACGTCGCTCTGGGGTACCTCCACCTGGCCGTGGTCGGCGGTGACGACGAGCACGGTCCCGCTCGGCAGCCGGTCCATGAGGGTGGCCACCAGGTGGTCGACCCACCGCAGCTCCTCGTCGTAGTGCGCCCCGAGCCCGTACTCGTGAGAGACCTTGTCGAGGCCCTCGTAGTAGGCGTAGATGAAGGGCTCCCCCGCCCGGGCCAACCGCACCACCTCAGCGGCCAGCGTGCCCAGGGTGCGGTAGCCGGTGAACCGGGTCTCGTCGAGGTGGGCCATCGTGAACCCAGAGCTGGCGAACTCGGCTCGGGTGATGACCGGCGGGCGCTGCCCCCCGAAGACCGGCTGGGTCTGCAGCTTGCCCGGCGGGATCGTCTGACGGGCGTCGCCGGCAGTGGTGTTCCAGCGCAGGACGTTCAGCACCTCACCGTTGACAGCGACCCGGTAGCCGACGATGCCGTGCTGGCCCGGCGGCAGCCCCGTGCTGATCGACGTGAGCGCGGTGGCCGTGGTCGACGGGGCGACGGTGGTGATGGCGCCGCCGTCGAGGGCGCTGAGCGCCGGCGTCGACCGGCGTCGGGCCTCGAGCTGGTTCCAGCCCAGGCCGTCGATCACGAGCAGCACCACACGCTCGGCGCCGGCAGCCACGGCGGGCATCCACGGCGGCGCGACGTCCTCTGGGTGCAGCAGGGCGGGCACCACGTTGGTGATGCACGCGCCGTCGTAGGCCGGAAGGAAGGGGAGGTCGAACATGGTGAGCCGCCCAGCACCGTAGTGGTCCTACAGTTCCCCGGGTGAAGGTCTCGACCCGAGGTGACTACGCAAGCCGTGCGCTGCTCTCGCTCGCCCTGCACACCGACGAGTCGGGACCCACGTCGGTGCGCGACATCGCGGAGCGCACGTCGCTCCCCCAGCCGTACCTGGAGCAGATCCTCCTCGCCCTGAAGGGCGCCGGCATCGTGCGCTCGAAGCGGGGCGTCGGTGGCGGGTACATCCTCGCCCGGGAGCCGGCCCAGATCACCCTCGGGGAGATCGTCTCAGCCGTCGATGGCCCGATCGCCGTCGGTGACTTCGGGGCGCCCCATCAAGACGGGGCGTGCGACCACGAGGGGCAGTGCGTGCTGCTCTCGGTGTGGGCCGGGATCAGCAGCCAGATGCGGGCCCACCTCGACAGCTTCACCCTCGCCGACATCGCCGCCATGTCCCGGGGCCAGCTCGACTGGCCCGATCCGACCAGCTGAGCCAGCGGTCACTCGACCAAGCGGGCGAGCACAGCGGCCAGGTCATCGGGCAACGGCGACTCGAGTCGGAGCGCAGCCCGGGTGATCGGGTGCTCCAGCTCGAGCACCTCGGCATGCAGGAACGGCCGGTCCATGGGCAGCGACTGCCGGGCCCCGTCGTAGCGCACGTCGCCGACGACGGGATGGCCGATCGAGCGCAGGTGGACGCGGATCTGGTGGGTGCGTCCCGTCTCGAGGGTGCAGGCGAGCTGCGTCACCTCCACCGGGTCGACGTAGGTGGTCAGCACCTCGTAGCGGGTGCGGGCCTCCTTGCCGCGGACCACCACGCCCATGCGGGTCGGTTCACGAGTCGATCGGCCGATCGGCGCGTCGATGAGCCCCGTGGCCGCCGCCACGTGGCCCCACACGAGGGTTCGGTACCGACGGTGCACCGTGCGGGCGGCCAGTGCCGCGACGAGGGCGGCGTGGGCTTCCTGGGTGCGAGCGACGAGCAGGAGCCCCGTGGTGCCCTTGTCGAGGCGGTGCACGATGCCCGGCCGACCCTCGTCAGCGCCCACCCCCTCGATCTCGGGGTACCGGGCGAGGAGACCGTGCACGAGGGTGCCGGTGCGGTGCCCGGCCCCGGGGTGCACCACGAGCCCGGCCGGCTTGTCGATGACGATGAGGTGCTCGTCCTCGTAGACGACCGCGAACTCGATCCCGGATTCAGCGGTGACGCGCGCCGCGGCGGCCCGGTCGGGCACCTCGATGGACACGGTGTCGCCGAGGCGGACCTTGGTGGAGTTGGCGGTGGCCGGTGTCCCTCCCACCAGCACCTCCCCAGCCTCGATCAGCTCGGCCGCCTCGGCTCGACTGCAGCTCGACAGCATGGCCACGACTCGGTCGATGCGCTCGCCGGCCAGGCCCTCGGGGATGGTCTCCGTGATGTTCATGTCTGGGGCTCCCGCCAGGACGACAGCAGCAGCACACCGATCCCCACCCAGAGGGCGGAGTCGGCCACGTTGAACACGGGCCACCACTGGAGATCGATGAAGTCGACCACATGCCCGCCCAAGATGCCGCTTCCCGCCCGCAGGGCACGGTCGGTGAGGTTGCCGACCGCGCCCCCGAGGACGAACCCCAGGCCGATGGCCCACAGGCGGTGCTCGGCCCGCAGTCCCATGCGCACGAGCACGGCTGCGACCACCACCCCGATGACCGCGATGAGCGTGGTGCGCCCGCCGCCGAGGCTGAAGGCGGCGGAGTCGTTGAAGGTGAGCTTGAGGCGCAGCGAGCCGACGAGATCGATGGGGCCGTCGTCGAGCCGGGCCAGCGCCCAGTGCTTCGAGAGCTGGTCGAGCGCGACCACGAGCGAGGCGATGCCGACGAACGCGACCTGATGGCGCTCCCGAGCAGGGGCCTCGCTGGGGGTCACCTCAACGACGGGAGAACCCGGCGCTCTTGCACTGCACGCACAGCGCGGCATAGGGAAGCGCCCGGAGGCGCTCCTTGGGGATCGGCGCGTAGCACTGCTCGCACACGCCGTAGGTGCCGTCCTCCAGCTTGGCCAAGGCGTGGTCGATCTCCTCGACCGCCGCGCTGGCCTGGGCGCTGAGGGCGAGGTCGCGCTCGCGCTCCACGGCCAGCGTGTCCCCCTCGCCCGACTCCTCGTCGAACTGCACGTCACCCGGCTCCCGCTCGGCCATGAGGAGGTCGGCCTCGGCCTTCAGCGAGATGGCCTGGCGCAGGTAGGTGGCGCGCTCCTCGGTGAGCGCCGCCAGCTGGCCGAGGAGGAACTTGTCGAGCGGTCCCTTGCGCGGGGGCGGCGGCTTGCGTGCGTCGTCGGCCGGGTTGCGCTTGGCCAGGGCCGGGATCACCCGGCGCGGCGTGGGGGCGGCCTTGGGCGCCGTGGCCGCGGGCGCCTTCGTGGTGGCGAGCGCCTTCTTGGCCGCCGGGGCCTTCTTGGCCGCCGGCGCCTTCTTGGCCGCCGGGGCCTTCTTGGCGGCCGGGGTCTTCTTGGCCGCCGGGGCCTTCTTGGCAGCCGGGGCCTGCTTCGCCGTCGTGCGCCCCACAGCAGGCGCCGATCCGTTGCTGGCCGGCTTGGCCGGCGCCTTGGTGGCCTTGGCGGCCGCCTTGGTCGTGGATGCCATGTGCGCTCATCCTCTCAACCCGCGGATCTCCGCAAAGGGTGTGGCATTGTAGGCACGAGCCCTCGGATCCACAACCCGTTCGGGCGATTCGACGGTCGGGACGGGCATGACCATGCCGTAGCCTGGCCGGATGCCATTCGGCCCCGTTGACCCCGCCCTGGACCTCGTGGCGCTCGAGGAGCGCGTGCTCGACCGCTGGCGGACGCGGGACGTCATCGAGGAGGTCCGCCGGTCCCGCAAGGGTGCCGAGCCGTGGGTGTTCTACGAGGGCCCTCCGACGGCCAACGGCAAGCCGGGCCTCCACCACGTGTGGGCACGAGCCTTCAAGGACCTCTACCCGCGCTTCCAGACCATGCGCGGGTTCGACGTGCCCCGCAAGGGCGGCTGGGACTGCCACGGCCTGCCCGTCGAGCTCGAGATCGAGAAGGAGCTCGGGCTCGCCACCAAGGGCGACATCGAGGCCTACGGCATCGAGGCCTTCAACGACCGCTGCCGGGAATCGGTGCGCCGCTATGTCGAGGACTGGTCCGCTCTCACCACCCGGTCTGGCACCTGGATCGACACCGCCGACGCCTACTGGACGCTGAGCAACGACTACGTCGAGTCGGTCTGGTGGCTCGTGAAGCAGCTCTGGGACGCCGACCTGCTCTACGAGGGCCACAAGGTCAGTCCGTACTGCGCTCGCTGCGGCACCGCCCTGTCCTCCCACGAAGTGGCCCAGGGGTACAAGGACGTCGTCGATCCCTCGATCTACGTGCGCTTCCCGCTCACCACCGGCCCTGCCGCAGGCGCCCACCTGCTGGTCTGGACCACCACGCCGTGGACGCTCATCTCGAACGTGGCCGCCGCCGTGGGGCCGGAGCTCACCTACGTGCGGATCGCCGATCCGGCGGGCGGCGCCGACCTCGTGCTGGGCGAGACGGCGGCCGCCCGCCGCTACCCCGAGGCGCAGCCACTCGATCGTTGGCGGGGAACCGACCTCGTGGGCTGGCACTACGACCGCCCCTTCCACGCCCTCGAAGCCGGCGAGGGCGCGCCCTGGCGAGTGGTCGCCGCGGAGTACGTGTCGGACGCCGACGGCTCCGGCATCGTGCACATCGCTCCCGCCTTCGGCGAGGAGGATGCCCAGGTCGGCCGGGCCGAGGGCCTCCCCACCCTCAACCCGGTCGACGTCGACGGCGAGTTCGATGCCCGGGTGCCGCAGTTCCAGGGCCGCTTCGTCAAGGACGCCGACCGCGCCATCATCGACGACCTGAACCAACGGGGCCTCTTGGTGGCCGAGGAGGCCTACGAGCACTCCTACCCGCACTGCTGGCGATGCGGCACCCCGCTCATCTACTGGGCCAAGACCTCCTGGTTCGCCCGCACCTCCGAGCGCCGGGCGGAGCTGCTCGCCCAGAACGAGCGGATCGGGTGGTACCCCGAGCACATCAAGCACGGTCGCTTCGGCAAGTGGCTGGAGGGCAACATCGACTGGGCGCTCTCGCGCGATCGCTACTGGGGCACCCCGCTGCCCATCTGGCGCTGCGGTGAGTGCAAGGTCGACACCTGCGTCGGGTCCGTGGCCGAGCTGGCCACGCTCACGGGCCGGGATCTCAGCGAGCTCGACCTGCACCGGCCCTACGTGGACGACATCACGTTCCCGTGCGCCGGTTGCAGCGGCACCGCCCGTCGGCTCGCGCCGGTGCTCGACGCCTGGTTCGACTCAGGCTCGATGCCGTCGGCCCAGCACCACCACCCCTTCGCTGACGACGGCGCCTTCGAGCGAGCCTTCCCCGCCGACTTCATCTGCGAGGCCATCGACCAGACCCGCGGGTGGTTCTACTCGTTGCTCGCCGTCAACACCTTGGTGTTCGGCGAGACGCCGTACCGCAACGTCGTGTGCCTCGGGCACATCGTCGTCGAGCAGGGCGCCAAGATGTCGAAGTCCAAGGGCAACGTCATCGACCCGTGGCACATCTTCTCCACCTTCGGGGCTGATGCCCTGCGCTGGTACTTCTTCTCCGCCGGTCAGCCGTGGACGCCGCGGCGCGTGTCGGAGGACGGCATCCGCGAGGCAACGCGCCAGACCTTGGTGACCCTCTGGAACGTGTTCGCCTTCCACTGCACCTATGCCGATCTCGATGGCTGGGTGCCCGACGGCTCGGCGCCGCGCCCTGTCCACGTGCTCGACCGCTGGATCCTCTCGGAGCTCGACGGCACCGTCGCCGATGTGACGGCCGCCCTCGACGGCTTCGACGCCCTGGGTGCCTCGAGCAGCCTCGCCTCGTTCATCGACGACCTGTCCAACTGGTACGTCCGTCGCAGCCGTCCTCGCTTCTGGAAGGCATCTGACCCGGTCGCCCACGCCACCCTGCACCGCTGCCTGGTGACGGTCGCCGAGCTGCTGGCACCGTTCTGCCCGTTCCTGGCCGACGATCTCCACACCACCCTCACCGGCGGGGTCTCGGTGCACCTTGCCGACTGGCCGACGGTCGGCGGCTGGCGCGACGACGACCTCGCCTCGTCCATGGCCGCGGCCCGCCGGCTCGTCGCCCTCGGACGGGCCGCCCGCACCGAGGCCAAGGTGCGCGTCCGCCAGCCGCTCGGGCGGGCCCTGCTCCTGCATCCGGGCGCCACCCTGTCAGGCGACGTGTCCGGGGAGATCGCCACCGAGCTCAACGTCAAGGAGCTCCAGGACGTGGACACGCTGTCAGGTCTCCTGTCGTGGACGGTCGTCCCCAACTTCCGGGCCCTCGGCCCGCGGCTCGGCCCCCGCATCAACGAGGTCAAGCAGGCGCTGGCGGCCGCTGACGGCTCCGCCCTGCAGCGCCAGCTCGAGGCCGATGGGTGGATCGAGGTGGCCGGTGAGCGCCTCACCAACGACGAGGTCGAGGTGCGGGCCACCCGCCACGAGGCCTTTGCCCTCGCCGAGGACGCTGGGTGGGCGGTGGCGCTCGACCTCGAGCTCACCGACGACCTGCGGTCCGAGGGCACGGCGCGAGAGCTGGTCCGGGCCCTCAACGACCTGCGCAAGGAGGCGGGCTTCGAGATCGCCGACCGAGTGGCCGTGCGCGTCACCGCACCACCATCGGTGCAGGCGGCCGTCACCGCCCACCGCGCCTGGATCGCCGGCGAGGTCCTGGCCACCGACATCACGCTCTCCGACGCCGAGCCCGACGGGCACGCCGTCACCTTCGACGATCACGTGCTGCAGGTGACGCTCACCAAGTCGTGAGCCCACCGGCCACCACCGGCCCCTGACGCGCACCGACCGTCGCCAGGCGACGGTCGGTGGTCACGTTCGATGCTCGGGGCCGCCCTGGTTGGCCGCCCGAGCTGATCAGCGCTTGGTGGCCTTCTTGGCCGGAGCGGCCACCTTCTTGACGGCCGCGGTCTTCTTGGCCGGGGCCGCCGCCTTCTTGACGGGCGCCTTCTTGGCCGGGGTGGCCTTGGTCGGCGGCGCCTTCTTGACGGGCGCCTTCTTGGCGGGCGCCTGCTTGGCCGGCGCCTTCTTGGCGGGCGCCTTGGCGGGGCTGGCCTTCGACGCCGCCGTGGCGGGCTTCTTGGCCGGGGTCTTGGTGGCGGCGGCCTTGGTGGCGGCGGCCTTGGTGGCGGCGGCCTTGGCGGCCGGGCGCTTCGTCGCCGACTTGGCAGCCGTGGTCGACTTCGAGGTGACCTTCGAGGTGACCTTCGACGCTGCCTTCGACGCTGCCTTCGACGCGGGCGGCGTGATCACGCCGAGCCTGCGGTCGATCTCGTCGAGCAGGCTGCGGCGGCGACCCAGCGAGAGCTCGCGGGTGCGCACGAGCGCCAGCTCCTCGGCGTCGAGCTCCGGCAGCAGCGGACGGATCTGGGCCGCCGACAGCGACTCGTAGTCCTCGATCGGGAACCACTGGTCGTCATCGTCCCAGGTGGACGCCGTCGTCTCGGTGTACGAGGCCAGGGCATCGGCGGAGTCGACCGAGGCGGAGGCGTCGCGCAGATCGGCCAGCTTGGCCAGGACCTGCGGACGAGCCTTGGTGAGCCGCTCGCGCTCCTCCACCACGTCGATCTCGTCGGCGTACAGCTGGGGGAGCAGCGGGAGGATCTGTCCGACGGTGAGGCTGTTGTAGTCGGCGATCGGGAAGTCGACCTCGTCGCCTTCGGTCCAGTCGTCCTGCTCGGCGGCCAGCCACTCGCTCGGCTCTGGGTCGGCGGCCACGGCGACGGCCACGGGCGGAGCGTCGTCGACGGCCGCGACCACCGGCTCCACGGCCGGCTCGGGCAGCGGCGCAGGCTCGACTCGCCGGTCAGCGGTCGGCTTGTTGCGGCGCAGCGCGACGAGCAGCACGACGGCCGCCAGCACGCTGCTGCCGATCGAGAGGTAGATCAGGGTCAGACTGTGGTCGTCGTTCAACAGCCCGAGCACCAACAGCACCGTCGCCACCAGGACGAGGGCGAAGCTCAGCAACACCAGCACGAGAGGATCACCTTTAGGGGGAGGTCAACAGGAGCCGCCATCCTAGGCACCTGGCCCCGCCCCGAGGCGAATGGGCGGAAGGTGGTGATTGGGCGGTGGCGGCCGTCTGGGTCAGCGACGACGGCCGAAGCGCGACCGCCCCGCGTCGGCACCCTCGTCGAAGAGCAGGTCCGGGTCGTCGTCCTCACGGGGACCCAGGGGCGACTCGTCGGTCATGGCCTTGCGCAGCTCGGTGAGGTACGCGTCGTCGTCGGCATCGAGCCCGGCCAGCACGTCCACGGGTTGCGTGGCAGGGCCATCGTCGATGCCGTCGTCGAGGATGGCGCCCGGAGCCGGGGGCAGCTCCGGCTCCTCCCACGCGGCGTCATCGGGTCCCCACGCCGAGGGCTCCGGCGAGAACGCCACCGCGGGCATGGCCGCCGGCGCCGGGGTGATCACGTCGCTCACGGCCGGCGGCGCCACATCACGCAGCGCAGACGGGTCGTCGAGGATGCTCTGCAGCGCGTCTGCGGCCTGGCGGACACGCGCCCGCTGGTCGTCGAGGTGGCTGTCGAGTGCATCGACGTCAGCTCGCATCTGGTCGCGGGTGGCTTCGAGCTGCAGCATCTCCGCCACCACGGCCGCACGGGCCTCCTGCTGGGCCCGCCGGGCCTCGTCTTCGGCCTCCGCCCCGGCCCGGGCGGAGGGCTCCTGGGCGTCGGCGGGCAACCGGGCGGCCTGGTCCTGCGCCGCGCTCAGCGTCTGGGCCGCCTGTTCCTCGGCCTCGCGGATGGCGGCGTCGGCGGTGCGCTGGGCCAGCACCAGCGTGCGCTTCAGGGTCTCGTCGGAGTCCGAGGTCTCCGAGGCGCGCTGCTCGGCGAGCACGGCTCGGCGCTCGGCTTCAGCAGCGCGGGCCTCGGCGGCGTCGATGCGCTGCCGGGCCTCTCGGACCGCTGCGTCCTGACGCTCCAGGCCGACGGCCAGGCGCTCGAGGAACTCGTCGACGTCTTGGGTGTTGTAGCCACCCCGCTTCGCCTCGCGGAACTCGACGTCGTGGAGCAGCTGCGGTGTCACGTCCATGAGACGATCGTAGCCACCGTGGCGCGACGCTCAGAGGACGCCACTCAGCAGATGATCCGGATGCCGAGCAGGATGATGAGCGGCGACAGGTCGAGGGCCGCCATGCCCAACCGCACGGGGGGGATGGCCTGGCGCAGCGGACCCAGCACCGGCTCGGTCAGGTTGTAGACGACCGAGTAGATGCTGGCCACCGGGGTGTCCGGCTCGACGCGGATCCACGAGAACAGGATCCTGGCGAAGATGACGAGCAGGTACAGGTTGAGGAGCGTGCAGATCAGGTCCAAGGGGCTGATCAGCCTTCGTAGCCGTGCTCCTGGAGGCGCCTGCGCTCCTCGGCGGACACCTCGACGTTGGACGGGGTGAGCAGGAACACCTGGTTGGCGACCCGCTCCATCTGCCCACCGATCCCGTAGCAGAGCCCTGAGGCGAAGTCGATGATGCGCCGGGAGAGGTCGCGGTCGACGTTCTGCAGGTTCACGATCACCGGCTGGCTGACCTTCAGCTTGTCGGCCACCTCCTGCGCGTGGTTGAACGAGGTGGGCGCCACCACGTGCGGCTTGGCTGACGCGACGGGCTGCAGCGGGCGGACGACGGCCGTCCGCGGGCGAGCCGACGGGTCGCCACCCTCGCCGGAGGGCTGCGGACGCACCGCTTGACCGCCGATCGTCCGGACCGAGCTGCTGGATCCGGTCTCCGGATCGCGGTCGTACTCACGGGACGGCGCAGGGCCGGCCGGGTAGCGGCTGGCCTGCGACGCGGCGGCGCGCACCGGCGCCGACCTGGTGTCGTCAACGGCGTCGTACTCGTCGTACTCGTCGTCGGGCCCCAGCCCGAGGTAGAGCATGGCTCGACGCAACATGGAACTCATCGGATCTCCTCCTGAACGCCGCACCCTACTTTCCCACGGCTCAGGTCCCGGCACGCGGACCGAACAGCGAGGTCCCGACCCGCACCATCGTGGCGCCTTCCGCCACCGCCAGCTCGAGATCGCCACTCATCCCCATCGAGCGCTCGGCCAGCTCGAGACGATCGGCGAGATCACCGACCGCACGGAACCCGGCGCGGATCTCGTCGTCGGTCCCTCGGACGCCGACGGCCATCAGGCCCCGGACCTCGAGCCCGAGGTCGCGGCAGCCCTCCACCACCGACGCCACCCGCGCCGGCGGGCACCCACCTTGCTGCTCGGCGCCGGTCACGTTCACCTGGACGAGCACCGCCGCGCCGGGGGCCCGGTGGGCGATCTCGGCGGCCAACGAGAGCCGATCCACCGACTGCCAGAGGTGGACGTAGGGGGCGGCGTGGCGCACCTTGTTCCGCTGGAGCTGCCCGATGAGGTGCCAGCGGGGCTGCGGGCGGACGGGCCCGCCCTCCAGCTGCAGGGAGACGTCCTCCGCCTTGTCGACGAGCTCCTGCACGTAGCTCTCGCCAAGGTCCGCCAGCCCGAGCGCGAGCGCGTCGAGCACGCTCGGGGCCGGCACCCGCTTGGTCACCGCGAGGACGGCGACCCGTTGCGGGTCACCGCCGGCGTCGCTGATGCGCTCCTGGATCCGCTCCAGGTTGCGCCGCAGGTCGCGCCGTGGCCCCTCCCCCCGGCCGGCGTGGTCGTCGGGCCCGTTCACGGTGCGGGCACCCACGCGACGGTGGCGAAGCGCTCAGGCTCGCCTCGAGCCCGGTGGCTGTACCAGCGACGGTCGCAGGCCGTGCAGCCAGCGATGTCCTGGAGGGCCGTGACCCCGACCTCGGCCAGCGCCGCGCCCACCATGGCCGGCACGTCGAGCGCCGGCGTGCCCCACATCGTCGTGGCGGTCGCCACCGCCTCGATGTCACCGAACCGCGCCAGCACGCTCTCACGCTCGGCGCCGGCGAACTCGTAGCACCCCGGTCGGATGCACGGCCCCAGATGGGCCGACACGACGTCGTCGCCCAACGCGCGCAGCGCATCGACGGCCGCGGCCACGACCCCGGCCATGAGCCCTCGCCACCCGGCGTGGACCACCCCGACCGAGCGCGACCCGAGGAGCACCAGCGGGGCGCAGTCGGCCGTCCGCACCGCGACGGCGCAGCCAGGGGTGCTGGTGACGGCCGCGTCGGCCGACGCGCCAGCCTGCAGGCCCGACCCGTCGACGACCACGACCGCGGCCCCGTGCACCTGGTGGAGCCAGGTCCACGGAGTGGGCGCGTCGAGCACGCGACCCAACGGGCGACCGGTGAGGTCGCCGCCGAGGTCGCCGTCCGCCCGGCTCGTCCAGGCGAAGGAGGGAGCGGGCAGGGCTACTTCAGGAACGACGGAACGTCGAAGTCGTCGTCACCGTCGAGGTCGAGGTCGTCGTCGTCGCTGTCCTCGCCGAAGACGCTCGTGCTGTCGACGCTGGCGGGGCGGCCACCACCGGTGCCCTTCTTGTCGTCCCAGCGGTCGAAGCCCGCCGCGATGACCGTGACGCGCACCTCGTCGCCCATGTCGTCGTCGATGACGGTGCCGAAGATGATGTTGGCATCGGGGTGGGCCACGCCGTGGATCACCTCGGCCGCCTCGTTCACCTCGTAGAGGCCGAGATCGCTGCCGCCGGCGATGGTGAGCAGGATGCCGCGTGCGCCCTCGATGGACGCCTCGAGCAGCGGGCTGGAGATCGCGCCGCGGGCCGCGTTGAGGGCCCGACCCTCGCCCGTTGCGGAGCCGATTCCCATGAGTGCGGAGCCGGCGTTGCTCATGATCATCTTCACGTCGGCGAAGTCGGTGTTGATGACGCCCGGCGTGGTGATGAGGTCGGTGATGCCCTGGACGCCCTGGAGAAGGACCTCGTCGGCCATCTTGAAGGCGTTCAGCATCGATGTCTTGTCGTTGGAGACGGTGATGAGCCGATCGTTCGGGATGACGATGAGCGTGTCGACCTTC
>JBKJIL010000269.1:0-4179 GCA_046598435.1 Acidimicrobiales bacterium | reverse complement strand
AGGCGATCCGCGTGTCGGCGGGTAGCGCCGTGCGCGCCCAGCCGTACTCGTCGACGAGGGAGTAGGCCATCACCCCGAAGAGCAGAGCGGCGGTGGCAGCCGCGCTCCACCAGTGCTTGTGGGTGAGCTCCTGGTCGCGGCCGATCCGGGTGCGGGTGAGCATCACGCCGAACAGGAAGAGCACGACGATCGCGCCGATGTAGACGAGCACCTGGGTGGCGGCCACGAACTCGGCTGCGAGGACGATGTACTGGGCGCCCACCCCGGCCAGCACGGCCACGAGGTACAGCGCGGCGTGGACGACGTTCTGGGTGGTGACCACGCGGATGGCGCTGTAGGTGATGCCGGCCGCGATCACATAGAAGAAGATGTTCTGGGCCACCATCAGCGCGGCACCTTCTTGACCTTGGCGTCGGATCCGGCCTCGTAGGGCTCGAAGTCCGGCACGGTCTCCATCCACTCGTTGAGGCGGGCCTCGTCGTGGAGCAGGTCGGCGATCCGGGGCTCGGAGTACTCGAACTCGGGGCTCCAGAAGATGGCGTCGAACGGGCACACCTCGACGCAGATCCCGCAGTACATGCACAGCGCGTAGTCGATGTCGAAGCGGTCGAGGGCGCTGACCGTGCGCTCCTTGCCCCCGGGGCGGCGAGGCGGGGCCTTCGTCTTGTGGCCTTCGATGTAGATGCACCAGTCGGGGCAGCTGCGCACGCACAGCATGCAGACGGTGCAGTTCTCCGACTTCAAGGCGATGACGCCACGGGCCCGAGCGGTGGGCACCTCCGGCGCGCTCTTGTGGGGGTACTGCACCGTCACCGCCCCGAGCGTGGGGGCGGGGAGCAGCGTCTTGATGCCCCGCTTGGGGAACATCGTCTTGAGGAAGATCCCCATGGTGATCTTCATGCCCTTGGCGAGGCCGCCGAGGGGCATCTTGGGCGTGGGGCGGGGCATCAGAACGCCACCTTCAGGACCATGGTGGCCAGGATGTTGACCAGCGAGAGGGGGATGAGCACCTTCCAGGCGAAGGACTGGAGCTGGTCCTCCCGGAAGCGGGGGAACGTGAAGCGGGCCCAGAAGATGAGGGTGCCGACGATCATCATCTTGGTGAGCAGCACGAGCGGGCCGACCACGTTCATGACGTTCTCGTCGAGCTCGACGAACGGGATGGCCCAGCCGCCGAGGAACAGCGTGGAGGCGAGCGCCGCGAACACGGCGGCGGTGGCGAACTCGCCGATGAAGAACAGCAGGAACCGCATGCCGGAGTACTCCGTCATGTAGCCCGTGACGATCTCCGACTCGGCCACCGGCATGTCGAACGGCGTCTGCGCCAGCTCGGCTTGGGTGGCGATGAGGAACACCGCGAAGCCGACGATCTGGGTGAGGATGAAGGGGTTGCCGATGCCGCCCCAGCCGAAGATCTCGCCGTCGTGCTGCGCAGCCACGATGCCCTGCAGGTTCAGCGTGCCCGACTGGATCACCACGCCGACGACGGCGAGCACCATCGGCAGCTCGTAGGCGATGAGCTGACCGGCCGCTCGCAGACCGCCGATCAGGGAGTACTTGTTGGCCGAGGCCCAGCCGGCGATCAGGATGCCGATGACCGAGACCGACGACAGCCCGAGGGCGAGGAAGACCCCGGTGTCGAGGTTGGTGAAGAAGGCGTCGGGCCCGAAGGGCATCACCACGGCCAGCAGGAAGGTGGAGGCCAGCACGATGTAGGGGGCCAGCTTGAACAGCCGAGCGTCGGCCCGGGCGGGGACGAGGTCTTCCTTCTGGAGCCACTTGCCGACCTCGGCGACGAGCTGCAGCGTGCCGTGGGGACCGGCCTCCATGGGGCCGAGGCGGCTCTGCATGTAGCTCATCATCTTGAACAGGAAGGCGATCACGAACGTGCCCGCGCCCAGGATGACGAAGACCGCGGCGCCGACGACGCGGAAGATCGACTGCTGCCAGTAGTTGCCCCAATCGAGGGCCAGGACGGCGGCGCTCACCGGTCGATGTCTCCGAGGATGAAGTAGAGGCTCGCCAGGATCGAGATGATGTCGGGCACGTAGACGCCCTTCAGCAGCCAGGGGGCGATCGAGATGTTGTTGAAGCTGGCCGATCGGATCTTCACCCGGAAGGGCCCCGTGTCGCCCTTGGACACGACGTAGTAGCCCATGGCGCCCAGTGGGTTCTCGGTGGCGATGTACGCCTCGCCCTCAGGCACCTTGATGATGCGCGGCACCTTGGCCATGATCGAGCCACCGGGCAGCCCGTCGCAGAGCTGGTCGATGATCTTGGTCGCTTCCCGCACCTCTTGCAGCCGCACCCAGGACCGGGAGAAGCAGTCGCCGTCGGGGTGGGTCCACACCTTCCAGTCGAGCTGGTCGTAGGCCAGGCCGATGTTGGCGTCGCGGCGCAGGTCCCAGTCGACGCCCGAGCCGCGCAGGTTGGCACCGGACAGGCCGTAGGACTGCGCCATCTGCGCCGGGATCACGCCGATCCCGCGGGTGCGGGTCTGGAAGATCTCGTTGCCGTAGACGAGGCCGTCCATGAGGTCGCAGAACTCGCGCAGCCGGACCATGGCGGCCTTCGTGTCGGCGATCCAGCCCTTGGGCAGATCGTCCTTGAGGCCGCCGATGCGGTCGAAGTTCGGGTGGAAGCGTCCCCCGGTGACCGACTCGATCTGGTTGAGCACGAACTCCCGGTCGCGGAAGGCGAGGAAGGCGGGCGTCTGGGCGCCGAGCTGCAGGGCCAGGTCGCCGATGAACAGGCTGATGTTGGCGATGCGGGACAGCTCGAAGAGCATCGTGCGGATCCACTGGGCGCGCGGCGGAGCCTCGATCTCCATCAGCTGCTCGGCGGCGAGGATGAAGGGCACCTCGTTGGCGAAGCTGCCGAGCCAGTCGATGCGGTTCACCAGCGTGGTGACCTGCGGGTACGACCGCACCTCGCAGAGCTTCTCGTAGCCGCGGTGCATGTAGCCGCACATGACGTCGGCGGAGATGACCTGCTCGCCGTCGAGGCGAGCGATGAGCCGCAGGGTGCCATGGGTGGCGGGATGCTGGGGACCCATGTTCAGGGTCATGCCGTCGTCGGTCTCGAGCTCGACGTTGACGCGGCCGTCGGCGGCCTGGGCGTTCATGTAGGCCAGCTGCTGGGCGTCGGTGAGCAGCGTCATGCGTCCTCGCCTCCTTCGGCCTCAGCCTCGTCGTCGTCGCCGCCGGGCATCGGTTCCACGTCGACGATGCCGGGCCACGGCTTCACGACGCGGGCCAGCAGCGGGAACTCCTTGCGCAGGGGGTGCCCTTCGAACTCCGACGGGAGGTAGATGTGACGAAGGTCGGCGTTGCCCTCGAAGGTGATGCCGAACATCTCGTGCGCCTCGCGCTCGTGCCAGGCGGCGCCGGCGTAGGTGCGCACCCAGGTGCTCACGCGGGGGTCGTCGTCGGGCACATCGGCCTTGAGGAGGACGCGCAGCCCGGTGCCCACCTTGGCCACCGATGCCAGCACCTGCATCCGGCTGTCGCCTCCCGCGTAGCCGGGGACGGCCGACGAGCGATCGGGCATGGGCGGCGGGAAGGGCACGTCGACCGACGAGTCCTCGTAGCGGCCGTAGGGCGAGGGCAGCCAGTCGATGGCGGAGAGGAAGTCGAACCACTTGAGGCCGGCCTCGTCGCGCGCCACCACGGCCGCCTCCGCCCAGGCGGCAGTGGTCACCCTGATCCAAAGAGCGTGGCCGGCCTTGAGGTGCGAATCGACCACCGCGTCCCCGAGGTGCTCGGTGAAGACGGCGAGGAGGGCCTCCCGACGATCGTCGGAAGCCACCTCAGGCGTGTCGTCGGCAGTGGTGGTGGCGGTGTCGTCAGCCAACGACGATCGGCTCCGGACGGTCCTGGTCGCCGGCCCAACGCTTGGCCATGTCTTCGTTCTGGATGCGCTCCTGGAGCAGCACGATGCCCTCCAGCAGGGCCTCCGGGCGGGGCGGGCAGCCAGGCACATAGACGTCCACCGGGACGATCTGGTCGACGCCCTTGGTGACGGAGTAGCTGTCCCAGTAGGGGCCGCCGCAGTTGGTGCAGCTTCCCATCGAGATGACGTACTTCGGGTCGGGCATCTGCTCGTAGAGGCGCTTGATGGCAGGCGCCATCTTGTCGGTGACCGTGCCGGAGGTGCACACCAGATCGGCCTGACGTGGGC
>JBKJIL010000208.1:0-3033 GCA_046598435.1 Acidimicrobiales bacterium | reverse complement strand
GCTGAGGTCGTCGACGTCGTAGGGGTCGTCGAGGTCATCCACGACGTGGTCCGACTCGGATGGCGCGGCGGTTCCGGGTGCAGCGGCCGAGGCGAGGGTGCGGTCGTACCGGGCGCGACGCACCGGATCGCTCAAGGTGGCCCAGGCCTCGTTCACGGCTCGCATGCGCCCGGCGTCGCCGCCGGCCAGATCGGGGTGATGGCGCCGGGCGAGCGCCACGTAGGCCTGGCGCACGGCCCGCTCGTCGGCCGCGGGAGCGACGCCGAGGACGTCGTAGTGGCTCACGGCCGAATCCTACGGGCGGGTCGTGGAGGTCGCCGAGGTGGACGTCGTGGGGGCGGTCGTGGTTGTGGTGGTGGCCGGGTCGATGCAGTCCGGCAGGTCGAGCTCCACGCTCTGGGTGGTGGTGCTCGAAGGCCCTGTGGCCCCGGTGGCGTCGGGTGGGGGTGTGACCGTGACCGGCACCCGTAGCACCAACCCCGGCGCGCCCGGCGCGCGGCAGCGCAGCTCGTAGCGAACCCGTCCGGCGCCGTCAGTGCGAGCCACGGCGCTGGGCCCGGTGCGGGTGCTCGAGGTGGTCGAGGTCGTGGTCGAGGACCGCACCCCCACCGACGTCGACGTGCTCGAGGCGGACCCGCTGTCGGTGGACGAGCTGTCATCGCGCAGCACCCATCGGCCCAGACCCGCCAGCTCCACCGTGACGCCGACCACGGGAGTGGAGCGCACGATGCCGTCGGTGCTCACCGAGCGCTCCGCCACCGACGCCACGAGGTTGACCGCCTTGCCGAGGAGCGGCGGCTCCGGGGCGACGTCGGCCCGCACGACGAGACCGGATTGCTGCTCGACTGCCAGGTCGAAGGTGTGCTCCTTGCCGTCGTCGAGGAAGCGGACGTCAGGCTTCACCTGCGCGAGCGACGGGGCGAGAAAGGCGCGGACCCGATAGCGACCGCCTGGAACTGCGCCGAGCAAGAAGCGGCCGTCGGGCCCGGTGAGCACGTCCGTGCGCACGACTCGGCCGGCGACGAGGCGCTCGATGCGAACCGTGGCGCCCTCGACGAGGCCACCGGGACCGCGGACCGAGCCAGTGAGCGTGGCCGTGCCGTGCTCACGGATGGTGGTGGTTGTCTGGCCTGGCACACGGGCCAGCGCCACCCCACTGCGGTCGACGACGGTGGTGGTGCTCCGCGTATCGGGGGTGGGTCGCGGCCCTGACTGGTGGTCGTCCGAGCAGGCCGCCGTGACGACCAGAGCAACCGCGAGCAGCACCCGAGCGGGTCTCACCGCAGCGGCAGCTCGGCCAGGGTGGCGGTGGTGCGGCCGCCCTCCCAGCACAGCTCGACGGACTGACCGGTCTCCAGCGCCCGACCGACGATCCCGAGCGCGATGGCCCCGAGAGTGCTCGACGCGGCCGAGGAGGTCACCGTGCCCACGGATCGACTGTCGGCGGTGATGTCGGCCCCCACGGGCGCGGGCTCGCCCTCGACGAGCAACCCGCGCACCGGATGGGGGACGTTGCCACCGCGGCTGTCGATGCGCGCCACCAGCTCCTGACCCGTGTAGCAGCCCTTCGTGAAGCTGACCGACGCCGCGATCAGCCAGGCGCCGGCCTCAGCCGGGATCGTGGCCACGGTGAGCTCAGCGCCCATCGCGGGGACGCCGCACTCGATGCGCAGCGCGTCGAGCGCGGCTCGATCGACGAGCGGCACCCCGGCCAGCGCGAGCTCCCCCACCGCCAGCAGGTCGACACCGGCCACGCCGGGCCAGCCGGCGTCCAGGCCAACCGCCCCGGCCGGCACAGCCACGTCATGCGCGCCAGGACCTCGCAGGGCCAACCCAGACCACGCGGCCGGCTCCAGCTCGGCCTTGGTGCGGAGCTTGAAGCGGCGGAGCCGCTCGTAGACGACGGACCCGAAGCCGTCCTCGACATCGAGGAGAAGGTCGTCGTCTCCCATGCGGGCCACCCGCAGCCAGGCATCGACCTTGCCGGTGGGCTGCAGGAGCAACGACGGAGCGGATGCCCCCACGGCAAGCGCAGCCACGTCCTGGCTGAGCTGGCCCTGCAGGAAGGCGACCGCGTCGGGTCCGTGCACGCGCACGACATCGCGTCGGATGGGCGCGGCCCCGAGGGTCGTGCGCAGATCTGGCAGATCAGGCATGCGTCGACGCTACTGGGACGGCGCGGTTCTCCCCGCCGCGTGGGCCGCGCGACGGGCGGTCATCCGACGGGCGGCCGGAATGGCGGCCAGGAGGGCACGAGCTTTGTTGTGGCACTCCAGATCCTCCTGCTCGGGGATGCTGTCGGCGACGATGCCCGCCCCTGCCTGCACCGACGCTCGACCGTCGTCGCCCACCACGAGGGTGCGGATGGCGATGGCCGTGTCGATGTTGCCGGAGAAGTCGAGGTAGCCGACCACCCCGGCGTAGGGGCCGCGCTTGGTCGGCTCGAGCGCGTCGATGATCTCCATCGCCCGCACCTTCGGCGCCCCCGAGACCGTTCCGGCCGGCAGGGTGGCCCGCAGCACGTCGATGGCGCTCTTGTCGGGTCGGAGCCGACCGGACACCTGGGAGGTCATGTGCATGACGTGGCTGTAGCGCTCGAGGGTCATCATCTCGTCGACGTGCACGGAACCGAACTCCACGACGCGCCCCACGTCGTTGCGGGCGAGGTCGACGAGCATGATGTGCTCGGCGATCTCCTTCGGGTGCTCGATGAGCTCGGCCCCCATGCGGCGGTCCTCTTCGTCGGTGCGACCGCGGCGACGGGTGCCGGCGATCGGACGAGAGATCACCTGGCCGTCGAGGAGCTGCACCATCGGCTCGGGCGACGAGCCCACGAGGGTGACGCCGGGCTGACGCACGAAGTACATGTACGGGCTCGGGTTCACCTGGCGGAGCACGCGGTAGAGGTCGAACGGGTGCGCATCGAGGTCGAAATCGAATCGCTGTGCGAGCACGACCTGGAAGATGTCGCCGGCGAGGATGTGCTCCTTCGCCGCGTCGACCGCCCGCATGTACAGATCGGCGCCCATGGAC
>JBKJIL010000099.1:0-21989 GCA_046598435.1 Acidimicrobiales bacterium | reverse complement strand
CTGCCGGTAGCGGGTGTCGACGTCGCTGAGGCCATGCCACTTGTCGCCGAAGCTGCGCCGGTTCTCGGCCAGCATCACCCACGACGCCACCTTCACGGACAGTTCGCCGCGCTTGGTCTTCACGATCTCGCCCGCTGCGCCGACCCAGTCGCCGAGGCTGATCTTGCCGAAGGCGTCGAACTCCTCGGTGACGGCGGCCAGCGCGAACAGCTGGATCTCGCCGCCACTGCCGTCGCGCAAGGTGGCGAAGGCCAGCTTGCCCTGGGCGCGGTGCAGCATGACGCGGCCGGCCACCCGCACCTCGATGCCGGTCTCCTCGCCGTCGGCCAGGCCGTCATGGGCCGACCGGAGCTCGGCCGTGGTGGCGGTGACCTCGAAGCGGTACGGGGGCGTCATGGTTGGTTCTTCTCGAAGATCAGGCGGAGTCCGTGGAGGGTGAGCCACGGCTCGACGTGGGTGATGGCGCTCGACAGCGGCCCGATGAGCCCGGACAGGCCTCCGGTGGCGACCACCGTGGCGTCGGCGTCGAGCTCGGCGCGGATGCGCTCGCACATGCCGTCGACGAGCGACGAGTAGCCGTAGATGGCGCCCGACTGCATCGACTCCACCGTGGAGCGGCCGATCACGTTCCGGGGCTCGACGAGCTCGACCCGGCGCAGTGCCGCGGCGCGGGCGAAGAGGGCGTCGAGGCTGATGTCGATGCCCGGGAAGATGGCGCCGCCGAGGTACTCACCCTTGGCCGAGATGGCCTCGAAGGTGGTGGCGGTGCCGAAGTCCACGACGATGGTGGGGCCGCCGAAGAGGTCGAAGGCGGCCACCGCGTCCGCGATGCGATCGGCCCCGACCTCTTTCGGGTTGTCGTAGAGGATCGGGAGGCCGGTGCGCACCCCGGGTTCCACCACCAGCGGCGGGAAGCCGAAGTAGCGGTCTGACATGCGCCGCAACGAGCCGGTCACGCGCGGCACCGAGGAGCACACGACGATCCCGCTGATGTCGTTGTTCTCCCAGGTCGAGCCGTGGAACCCGAGGAACTCCTGCAGCACGAGGGCGTGCTCATCTGCGGTGCGCTCCACGTTGGTGGCGATCCGCCAGTGGTCGACGAGGTTCGAGTCGGCCAGGCGCCGCTCGAGGTTGGCGTCGTCCTCGGGGTCGAGGTCGTAGAGACCGACCACGGTCTGGGTGTTGCCGACGTCGAGGGCGAGCAGGAGCACGGGGGCAGACGCTACGGCGCAGAGCCGAGGGGGTCGAACCGGATCACTCGACCCGCAGCGCGGGGCCGGGAGCTCCTCGCAGCGCCATCGTGCCGGGCGCGAGGGCGATGAGCACGGTCGCCGCCACCGCGCCGAGCACGACGGCCACGACCACGACGACCGGCACCTCCGGGACGAAGGCGGCGCCCACCTGGTCGGTCAGGATCCGCCACCCGTGGCGCGCGACGACGAGCCCGAGCGGCACCCCGACGATCGCGGCAGCGAGCGCGAGCGAGGCGGCGTGGGTGGCGACCGCTGCATAGCCTTGGCGACGGGTGAAGCCGATCACGCGCAGCACGGCGAGCTGACTGCGGTGGCGGCGGACCGACAGCACCATCGCATGGACGATCGAGGCGGCGGCGAGGAGGGCGGCCAGCCCGGCGAGCACGAACGGCAACGAGCCGATTCGCTCGATGTTCCGCACGGCCTGTGGCGCCTCAGGCCCCGCCACGCCGCCGGAGTAGAGCTCGGAGAGCTCTGCGAGCACGGCGCTCTCGTCCACGCCGTCGCGCAGCTGGACGACGACCGGATCCGGCGCCGCCTCGGGCGCGAACGACGAGATGAACGGCGGGGTCACGATCCCACCGCATCCGGCACACGGCTCGTACGTGTCGTTGACCACCGCCGTGCCCACGATGGTCAAGGTCCGCGAGGGCACATCGCTGGTCGTCGAGCTGAGCACCACGGAGTCGCCGAGCGCCAGGTCCAGATCCGCGAGCGTGACCTTGCCGAGCGCGATCTCGTCATCGGCCACCGGGGCGCGGCCGCTGAGGATCGGCGGCGGCACCAGGTCGGCCACGCCGTCCACCGGCACGAAGGCGTGGACCCACACGACCTGCCCGCCGATGTCGACGTCCGCGCCGCTGATGCCGGCCGCGGCGGCGGTGACATCCAGCTCGGCGAGACGGTCGAGCGCGTTGTCCGAGCGAGGGTCACCGTCCCCGGCCACGATGGCCAGGTCCCACGGCGCGCCGACCCGCGCCGGTTCGTCGTGGAGCCCGTCGAGGCTGGCCCGCACCCCGACGGCCGCCACGATCAGGATGAGCGCCAGCGTGGCTCCCACCACTGCGGTCGTCAGGGGGGAACCGACATCGTTCCGGCGCGACGGCCGACTCATCGCGAGGCCTGCGGTCACGGTGGGTGGCAGCCAGCCGACCATCCAACCCCGCTCGCCATCGGTTCGCCGCCGCGCCGCTGACCTGATCGTGAGCCACGCCGTCCCCAGCAGCACGACCGCGAGCACCAGTGCACCCACGACGAGGACCGTCATGTCGACGGCGACGCCGGGGTCGACGACCGTGCGACGCGCCACTCCTGCCGGTCCGAGGGGCGACAGCACGATCGCGGTGACGACGGCGACGGCGAGGGCCAGCAGGGCCACGACGGCGGTCCGGAGCATCGCCGCCTGTCGGGCCTGCACTGTCGTGACCCCCAGCGCCCGAAGCGTGGGCAGGTCGACCCACTCGTTGCGGGTCTGGCGGGCGATCGCCTGGCCCGTGAACGCGGCGACGGCGAGCGCGGCGAGCGCACCCAGCAGGATCACGCCGTAGGACTCGTACCGGATCGCATCTCGGATCGGGTCGAGCTCGTCGTCACTGATGGCAGCGGCGAAGTTGCTCAGGTTGTCGGGGATCGCCTCGCGAATGGCCGTCTCCGCCACCGCCGCATCGCCGTCACGGGACGTCACGAACATCGCAGAGAAGCCGCGCGGGTTGTCCACGTCCTTCGCGACTCCTGGCCCGGCTAGCAAGGAGAGGAACTGGTTGAACGAGCTGGCACTGGAGTCGCCGAGGTCGGCCAGGCCCCGGGTGACGCCAACGACCGAGGCGCGCACCTGTGCTCCGTGGAACCGCTCGGCGGGCACGAGCTCGTACTCCGCTTCGCTCGGGAACGTCACGATCACCTCGTCGCCCAGTGAGATGCCGAGGTCGCGGAACAGCCGCTCGTTGACGACGACCTCGTCGGCCGCCCCCGGGGCGGCGGCGCGACCCCGAACCACGAGCTGGCGACCGTCGTTGCGAGGCGGGCCGTCCTGGTAGGCGATCATCGCCGCCTCGGACAGGACGTCGTCGGGCGCTGACGCCGGGGCGACGGAGATGCCGGCGAAGGACACGATCACGACCGAGTCCACCTCCGGGAGCGTTGCGATTCTCGCCCGCTCCTCGCTCGGCAGGTAGGCGCCGCACTCCCGAAGCGCCTCTGGGCTGAGCTCCTGGATCTCGACGGGGCAGACGTTGAGCTGGGTGTCAGGCGGAGCGGCATACTCGAGGAAGTCGTCGAAGGCGACTGAGCTCCGTCGGCCCGCCTCGATCGCAGTCATCGCCAGCCCCGCCGTGATCCCGCACAGCAGGGCGAGGACGATGGTCGCCGTCCAGCCGCGACGGAGCAGCTGGCGCACCCAGACCCTCACGAACTCCACGCGCCGCCCTCCCATCTGACTCCAGCATCAAACCTCGCGTCGACCGCGGTGGGAAGCAGGCTGTCCGGTGGCCCGCCGGTGGTGCTGGCACCACCCAACGCTCAGCGGAGGTCGAGGCCGATGTCGAGCGCTGGCGCGGACTGCGTGATCTGGCTCGTGCTCAGCAGGTCGACACCGGTGGCCGCGTAGGCGGCGGCCGTCTCGATCGTGATGCCACCGCTGCACTCCAGCAGCGGCCGACGGCCACCGTGCCCGCCGGCCCAGCTCTCGGCGAGCGCCACCGCCTCGCTGGCCTTCTCGGGTGTCATGTTGTCGAGCAGCACTGCGTCGGCGCCGGCCTCGAGCGCCTGGGTGAGCTCGTCGAGGTTCGTCGCCTCGACGTGGACGAGGCGGCCGGGCCAGGTCGCCTTCGCCAACGCCACCGCCTCGGCGATTCCGAGCACGGCGAGGTGGTTGTCCTTGAACATCACCCAGTCGGACAGGTTGCCGCGGTGGTTGACGGCCCCCCCGGCCCGGACAGCCGCCTTTTGCAGCATGCGCAGCCCCGGCGTCGTCTTGCGGGTGTCCCAGATGCGGGCAGGCCCGCCGGCCGCCGCGGCATCGGCGAACCGGCGGGTGAAGGTGGCGACGCCCGACAGGTGGCACAGGAAGTTCAGCGCCGTGCGCTCTCCGGTGAGCACCGACGCCATCGGCCCGCTGACAGTGCCGACCACCTGGCCGGCGGTGACCAGGTCACCGTCGGCGGCGGCCCACACGACCTCCACGGCGGGATCGAGCTGGGCGAAGGCCTCGGCGCCGCACGCGGTGCCCGCCAGGACACCGTCCTGCCGCGGGATGAAGTCGGCCACGGCCGTGGCCCCGGCGGGGAGCAGCGCCGAGGTCAGGTCACCCAGCGGGGTGAGGTCCTCGGCCAGGGCGAGGGCGACGGCCGCCCGGACGGCATGCGACGGGGGGTCGGCGAGGGCCATCAGCCGAAGCCGCGACTGTCCTGCTTGAGGGCCGTGTCGACGGCGAGGCTGGCCGACACCACGAGCGAGCGCAGCGGCTCGGTGAGGGGACGGTGGATCTGCACGACGAAGTTGTCGGCGGTGGTGAAGACCGTCTTGGCCAAGCCCTCCCACGTCTTGGTGATGCGGGCCAGCTCGTTGCCCTGCTCGTCGATGACGTTGAAGTTCCAAGCCCGCCAGTTCTCGGCGTTGACCGAACCGTAGGTGCGACCGCCGGCCTCGAGGTTGAAGCGGATCTTGCCGATGGCGTTCTGCTGCACGATGGCCCCGATCTCGTTGCCTTGACCGTCCTGCACGAGCACCTTCGACTTGACCAGCTTGGCCGGCCGCGTGAGCGCCAGCAGCACGGCGCCCTGCATGTCGACCACCTGCAGCTTGTGGGTCATGAACTGGTCGTAGGAGGTGAGCACCCGGATGACCTTCTTGGCCGCCGACTGACCGACCTGGCGGACGGCACCGATCTGCACGCCGTTCTGGTCGTAGATGGCGTACTCGTTGTTGACCTCGATGAGCTTGGCCTTCTGGTTCACCACCAGCACGGGCTCGGTGAAGATCGAGCCACCGCCGACGGCGCCCGTCGCGGCGCCCACCTTCTGCACGTCGGTGACGATCTTGTCGGTCGAGCGCTGCGTGGTGGGGATGTGCGAGCCCTGCGTGGGCGGGTCGACCGCTTGGCGACCGTGGGAGGACACGTGCTCGGTCCACTGCGAGCCATCCCAGTACCGGAGCTCGTGACGGCCCAGCGGATCGGGGTACCAGCTGGCCGGCGTCTGCTGAGGGGTGTCGGTCATCGACGTGACGCTAGCGGTCGATCCCCGGGCCCCCGATGACGAAGCGGGCCCGGAGGTCGTCACGCTCCGCGTCGAAGTCACGCCGGGTGTGCGCGCCTCGGCTCTCCTCTCGGGCCAGGGCCGCCGCGCAGAGCGCCCGCCCCACCGTCGCCAGGTTGCGCAGCTCCCACGAGGCCAGGTCGTCGCCGTCGACCAGGCCATCGCACTCCGCCGCGGCCCGATCGAGGGAGTCGGCGGACCGCAGGACCCCGGCGTGGATGGTCATGGCGCGCTGCAGCGCGTCACGGTCGGTCAGCACCCCCGAACCCGGAGCCGGCACGGAGAGGTCGATGCCACCGATCTCGCCGCCGCCCAAGACGGAGCGCATGGCGCCGGTGGCGGAGGGGCCGTCGACCCCCCGGTCGATCGCCTCCACCACGCGAGGGCCGAAGACCATGCCGTCGAGGAGCGAGTTCGACGCCAGCCGGTTGGCGCCCATCACGCCGTTGCACCCGGTCTCCCCCGCCACCCAGAGCCCGGGGAGCGACGAGGCACCGTCGAGATCGGCGACGACGCCGCCGCAGCTGTAGTGGGCCGCCGGCGCGATGGGAAGCCAGTCGACGGCCGGATCGAGACCGACGGCCGTCAGCTCCGTCATGATCGTGGGGAACCGCTCCCCGAAGCGCTCCAGGCCGGTGGCGTCGAGCCAGAGGTGCTCCACGTCCTGCTCCAGCATCCGCGTGGTGATGGCCCGACTGACCTTGTCGCGCGAGAGGAGCTCGTCGACGAAGCGCTCCCCCTTGGCGTCGCGCAGGAGGGCCCCGTGACCGCGCAGCGCCTCCGACAGGAGGGGGCGGGGCATGGCAGGGTGGTGGAGAGCGGTCGGATGGAACTGCTCGAACTCCACGTCGGCGACCGCCACCCCAGCGCGCAGCGCCATCGCCACACCGTCGCCGGTGGCCTCGCTGGGGTTGGTCGTCACCGCGAACAGCTGGCCGAAGCCCCCGGTGGCGAGCAGCACGTTGGCGGCCCGCACCTCGATCGGCCGGCCATCCGCCCCCGCCGCCACCACGCCGCGACAACGGCCACCCTCCACGATGAGGTCCTGGGCGAAGGTGCCCTCGTGGACCGACCGCACCGACTCCCGCACCGCTTCCACGAGGGTCCGCTCGATCTCGGCGCCGGTGGCCGCCCCACCAGCGTGCACGATGCGAGGCAACGAGTGGCCGCCTTCGCGAGCCAGCTGCAGCTCGCCGTCAGGGTGGCGGTCGAAGGTCGCCCCGAGGGCGATCAGCTCGTGGACCCGGGCCGGGCCCTCGTCGACGAGCACGCGCACCGCGTCGACATCGCAGAGCCCGGCGCCGGCCGCCAGGGTGTCGGCAAGGTGCAGGTCGGTGGAGTCGGGGTCGCCACCCAGCACCGCGGCCACGCCTCCCTGGGCCCAGCGCGTCGTGGCCTGCTGCAGCTCGGCCTTGGTGAGCACGCCCACCCGCATCCCGTGCAGCTCGGCGGCACGGACAGCGGCGGAGAGGCCGGCCACACCGGAGCCGAGGACGAGCAGATCGAGATCAGGCACCCGCAAGGTCTACCCGGTGGGGCACGGCCCGCTAGTCGACCTCCACGTAGCGGTGCGGGGCCGGGCCGTGCTGCTCGCTGGCGATGAGCTCCGCCGTCAGGGCGTCGATCGGGCTGTTCGAGCGGTCGACGTGCACGACGGTGGGGACGTAGTCCTCGAGCTCGGCGTCCTCGTACTCGGCGTAGGAGATGATGATCACTCGATCACCAGGCGACACGAGCCGGGCCGCCGCGCCGTTGAGGCAGATGGCGCCCGAACCCCGCTCGCCTTCGATCACGTAGGTCTCCAGCCGGGCGCCGTTGTCGACGTCGACCACCGCGACCTGCTCGTACTCGAGCAGGTCGGCTCGATCCATCAGGTCACGGTCGACGGTGATGGACCCCACGTAGTGCAGGTTGGCGTCGGTCACCGTGGCGCGGTGGATCTTGCTCTTCATCATGCGGCGGCGCATCGGCTGCTCCCATCGTCGGTGGACGCCGCAGCGCGGTCGCCCCCAGGTGGATCCCCATCATGTTCCGTGCGGAGGCTTCGACGCCAGCGGGGCCGGCACCTCCACGCCGATGTTGTCGATCAGCCGGGCCTTCCCGAACCGGGCCGCCACGAGGAGCCGGAGCGCGCCCTGCAGAGGATCGGGCACGGCGAGGCTGGCGGCGTCGACCACCTCTGCGTAGTCGAGGTCGGCCAGGGGCTCGCTCGCCAGCACCTCGGCCATCAGCGCTCGCACGGCCGCGGCGCTGGCCTCGCCGGCCTCGATGGCCGCTCGCCCCGCCTGGAGCGCCGCATGCACGACGGGGGCGGCGGCGCGCTCCGCCGGGCTGAGGTAGGCGTTGCGACTCGACATGGCCAGCCCGTCGGGCTCGCGGACCGTGGGACATCCCACCACCTCGACCGGGATCGACAGGTCGCGCACCATCGTGCGGATGACGGCCAGCTGCTGGAAGTCCTTCTCCCCGAAGAAGGCCCGACAGGGGCCCACGATGGCGAAGAGCTTGGCCACGACGGTCGCCACCCCGGCGAAGTGGGTGGGACGGGTGCGGCCTTCGAGCGGCTCCGACACCTCGGCCACGGTCACCGTGGTGCGGATCCGCTCGGGGTACATCTCGATGGTGGCGGGCACGAACAGCAGGTCGACCCCGGCCGCCTCGGCCAGCGCTGTGTCCCCGGTGAGGTTCCGCGGGTAGGCGTCGAGATCCTCCGATGGGCCGAACTGGAGGGGGTTCACGAAGATCGAGGCCACGACGACGTCGGTGGTCGCCCGGGCCGCGCCCAGCAGCGAGGCGTGCCCGTCGTGCAGGTAGCCCATCGTGGGCACGAAGCCGACGGTGCGCCCAGCGGCGCGGTGGCCGTCGAGGGCCCGACGGAGCCCGGCGATGGTGGCGACGGTGGTCACGGGCACAGCCGGGCTGCCTCCTCGGCCATGGCCTGATAGGCCCGGCGCTCCTCGGCCGACAGCGCGGCAAGGTGCCGCTCCACTGTGGCCGTGTCGCCGCGGCGCACCGGGCCGGTGAGGGCGGCTGCCGGGCCGAGCGCAGCGACGTCGTCGAGCGCACCTCGGGCGAGATCGAGGTACGCGTCGAGGGGGGCGCCGATGCTGAGGGCGACGCGCTCGACCTGGCCCATGAGCGCCACGAGGTGGTTGGCGGCGATCACTGCGGCGGCGTGGTAGCGCGCCCAGTCGGCCTCGACCACCCGCACGATGCGACCGTGCAGCTCCTCGACCACCTCCTCCACCAGCGGATCGCCGTCGGCGGCCAGGCCGAACCAGGCACCGACGAGGGTCTGGGCGCCGCGCTCGGCGTCGGGCAGGGCGACGAGCGGGTGGAGCACCGCCCGCCTCGGGTGGGCGGCCAGAGGGGCCAGGCCGAGCGACCCGGACAGGTGCGCCACCACAACGTCGGGGCGCGGCACGATGGCGGCCGCCACCTCGGCGACGGCGGCGTCGGGCGTGGCCAGCACCAGCAGATCGATGTCGTCGGCCACGCGGCGCAGATCGGCGCCTCGCCCGACGAGCGGGGCCATCGGCCAATGGGCCGTCGTGAGCGCCCGGTGCAGGGACGTGCCGGCCCGACCCGGGCCGAGGATGCGCACGCGCGTCACGCGTCCTCCCCGGCGATCGCCAGCGTGAGGTCGGGCCGGCTCTCGATGTCTCCCTCAGCGGCCGCCAGGCGCTCGGGCGGGACGAGATCGGGGGCCAGATCGGCGAGGGGCGCGAGGACGAACCGGCGTTCCCACATCCGCGGGTGCGGCACCTGCAGGTCGGCGTCGTCTCGGACCTCGCCGTCGACCCACAGCACGTCGACATCCAGGGTGCGGGGGCCCCAGCGGACCTCGCGCACCCGGCCTGCGACCGCTTCGAGCCGCTGGCCCAGCTCGAGCAGGCCGCGCGCATCGTGGGCCGTGTCGAGCTCGACCACGACGTTGAGGAAGGCCCCCTGGTCGGGGCCGCCGACCGGCGCCGTCTCGTAGACGGGCGACACGGCCACGACGTCGGGAAGCTCACGGACCGCAGCGCGCAGCAGCGCCAGCCGATCGCCGAGGTTGGAGCCCAGCGAGAGGAAGGCCCGGGTCACGCTCGAGTCCGGGTGATCCGAACCCCAGAGGTGTCGAGGTGCTGCGCCACCGGAGGGCGCAGCTTGCGGACGGCGACGGTCACGGCGTCGAGCCGACCATCGCCCCCGATCAGGGCGGTGGCGATGCGCGCGGCGAGTGCCTCCAGCAGCGCGAACGACGTGGCCGTGACCACCTGCTCCACGACGGCGCAGACGGCGCCGTAGTCGACGGTGTCCTGGAGGTCGTCGCTGGCCCCCGCCGGCGCCAGGTCGAGGACCAGGTCCAGGTCGAGCTCGAGGGGCTGCGCCTGGGCCTGCTCGTGGGGCAGGACACCGACCACTCCGGCGATGCGCAGCCCGCGGAGCTCGATCACGTCGCCGGTGGTCATGGCCGCTACTGGGGCAGGGTGCCGGCGAGGGCCACGAGGTCGCGGCCGAGCGGTCCCATCTGGCGCGACAGGAGCCGCTCCACGACCGAGGTGGCCTGCGGCGCCAAGGGCACGACACCAGACCACAGCAGGTAGCCACCCATGAGCCCGGCCACGCGATCAGACAGCTCGTCTTGGTGCACGAGCACCTTGCCACCGGCGGCGAGCATGGCGGCCAGCTCCGGGTACAGCGCCAAGGCGATGGTGCGCGGATCGTCGTGGGGCCCGAACGGCAGGTGCCGCCACGTCACACCCAGCTCGTCGTAGTTGTGGAGGTTGTGGGGCGACGGGATCAACGTCACCACGCAGGTGAACCCCTGCTCCCGGATCCAGATGATCTCCTCCTGGCGACGCACCCGGCGGTGGTTGGCGCCGTACCCACCGGGGCGCTCGCACACGGCGAGCTTGTCCTTCAGGATCCACGCGAAGTTCCGCGGTTGGATCCCCTGGGCCCACTTGCCCTTTATCGCCACGTGACCTGCTCCCTCTGCTTCGATGCGGCGCCGCTCATGCAGCGGCGCCCTTGGTGATGTGGCCGCCGACGACCCGAGCGGCGTGGGCCGTCGCCCGCACGTCGTGGGCCCGCACCATCTGCACGCCGCAGGCCATGGCCCACGTCGCAGTGGCCAGCGACCCCTCGAGGCGGTCGTCGACCGGAGCGGCGTCGGGCCGAGCGTCCGAGCGGCCGAGGACCGCCCCCAGGAACGCCTTGCGGCTCGTGCCGACGAGCACGGGGTGGCCGGTGGCCACCAGCTCGTCGAGGTGGGCGAGCAGCGTCAGGTTGTGGGCGTGCGTCTTGCCGAACCCGATGCCGGGGTCGATCCACACCTCGGGCACCCCCGCGGCCAGCGCCGCGTCTGCCCTGCTGACGAGGTCGTCGCGCACCTCGCGCACGACATCGACGTAGGTGGGCGCGTGCTGCATCGTGGCCGGCGCTCCCTGGGCGTGCATGGCGGCCCACGCCACCCCGAGCTCGGCCGCGACGTGACCCAGCGAGGCGCCCACGTCGTTGAGGAGGCCAGCGCCGACACCCACCGCGGCCCGGGCCACCGCCGACTTGCGGGTGTCGATCGACACGCGCAGCCCCGCCGCCGCCAATGCTTCGACCACCGGCAGGACTCTGCGCAGCTCCTCGGCTTCCGACACCTCGTCGGCACCCGGTCGGGTCGACTCGCCGCCCACGTCCACCCAGTCGGCGCCGTCGGCGGCGAGGGCCAGCCCGTGGGCGATGGCGGACGCGTGGTCGGCGAAGCGCCCCCCGTCGGAGAACGAGTCGGGGGTGACGTTCACGACGCCCATCACCAGTGGAAGCACGCCGGGAGTCTAGGACGCCGCTCACATGACCGTTCGGGGGTGCTCAGCCCCTTTCTGGACGTGTCCGGGCTGTTGGTGCTATCCGAACCTGATGTTGCAGCGCCTGGCGAAGAACTCGAAGGCGGGCAGGTGGGCGGTCGCCTTGAAGAGCCGGGCCGCCACCGCGGGGTCGGTCTCCTGGAGGGTCTGGTACGCGGCGTCCACGTTCCCCCCGGCCGCGCCGATGGCCTGCGCGATGGTGCGGTAGTCGTCGAAGAGGGCTTCCACATCGGCCGGAGCGCCGTCCGGTACGACGGCCGACGCCTCGTCGAGCAGGTCGAGCAGCTGCTCGTTCTGCGCCAGGACCTTCTCACGCGTCGCCGCCGCCGGCTGCCCCGCACCCAGGCCCTGGATGGCGCCGATGCTCGTGCAGAACGGCGCGTCGGGTGACGTCTCGGGCAGGGTGTCACCGGTGACGACGTCTTGGCCGCCGGGCTGGGTGGCAGCACTGGGGCTGTCTCCCTGGCCACCGCATGCCGTCCCACCGACACCGGCGATCAGAGCGACAGCAGCGGCGGCGAACAGGCGGCGGGGGCCGGTCACCCGCGCCCCGTGATGAAGCGCATGGCCTCTTCGCGGGTGGCGATGTTCTGCCGGAACAGACCCCGGACCGCCGAGGTCACCGTCGTGGAGCCCGACTTCTGGATCCCGCGCATCGACATGCACAGGTGCTCGGCCTCGATCACCACCATGACACCGCGGGGCTCGAGGGTGGCCTCCATGGCATCGGCGATCTGCACGGTGAGGGTCTCCTGCACCTGGGGTCGTCGGCTGTAGCCATCCACCAGGCGGGCGATCTTCGACAGACCGGTGATGCGACCGTCCTTGCCCGGGATGTAGGCGACGTGGGCCTTGCCGATGAAGGGCACGAGGTGGTGCTCGCACAGCGAGTGGATCGGGATGTCGCGCACCATGACCATCTCGTCGTGGCTCGACTCGAAGGTGACGGTGAGGTGCTCGCCCGGGTCCTCGTGGAGCCCGGAGCAGACCTCGGCGTACATGCGGGCCACCCGCTCGGGCGTGTCCTGCAGCCCGTCGCGGTCGACGTCCTCGCCGATGGCTTCGAGGATCTCGCGGATCGCCTTGGCGATGCGGTCGAGATCCATCGGGGTGTCAAGGGGCGGTCGGGGCCGCCGCGGACCTGCCATGGCTCAGGTCCCGCTGGGCCGCGGTGACGGGGCGCCGACGCGGCGACGCCACCAGCGCCGACGGGCCGCTGTGGGCTCGGCCACCAGACCCGGAGACGGTTCAGTGACGGGCGACGGCGCCACGGCCACCGCACCGGCAGGGGCGCCCACGAGCTCCGGCTCGATGGGCGCCGGGTCCGGCGGGGTGGCCGGCTCGGCGCCGGCGATGCCGGTGCCCTTGTCGAGCGGGCCGAAGATCTCAGCCAAGTCGGTGTCGTCGAGCGTCTCCTTCTCGACGAGCTTGGTGGCCAGGACGTCGAGCGTGCTGCGATGCGTGCTCAGGATGGCCCGGGCCCGGTCGTGGGCGGTGTCGACCATCCGGCGCACCTCGGCGTCGACCACGCCGGCCACCTCGGCCGAGTAGTCGGCCTCGTGGCCCATCTCCCGGCCGAGGAACACCTCGCCCCGCACCTTGCCGAACTGCTGCGGGCCGAGGAGGTCGCTCATGCCGTACTGGGTGACCATGGCCCGGGCCGTGTCGGTGCACCGCTCGATGTCGTCCGATGCGCCAGTGGTGATCTCACCGAAGACGATCTCCTCAGCCGTCCGGCCACCCAGGAGCATGGCCATCGTGTCCTCGAGCTCGCTGCGCGTCCGCAGGTACTTGTCCTCGGTGGGCAGCGCGAGCGTCCAGCCGAGCGCTCGGCCGCGGGCGACGATCGAGACCTTGTGGATCGGGTCGGTGCCCTCGAGCACGTGACCCACCAGGGTGTGACCAGCCTCGTGGTAGGCGATGGTGAGCTTCTCCCGCTCGCTCATGATGCGGTTCTTGCGCTCGGGACCGGCCAGGACGCGGTCGATGGCCGCCTCCAGCTCGGCGTGCCCGATGAGCTGGAGGTCCCGGCGAGCGGTGAGCAGCGCCGCCTCGTTCATGAGGTTGGCGAGGTCGGCGCCGGTGAAGCCGGGCGTGCGCCGGGCCAGGACGTCGAGGCGCACGTTCGGCTCGAGCGGCTTGCCCTTGGCATGCACCTCCAAGATGGCCTTGCGACCTTCGAGGTCCGGACGGTCGACGACGATCTGGCGGTCGAAGCGCCCGGGGCGCAGGAGGGCCGGGTCGAGGATGTCCGGGCGATTGGAGGCCGCGATCAGGATGACGCCGGTGCGGGCGTCGAAGCCGTCCATCTCCACGAGCATCTGGTTGAGCGTCTGCTCCCGCTCGTCGTGGCCGCCACCCAGTCCGGCACCGCGGTGGCGACCGACGGCGTCGATCTCGTCCACGAAGATGATCGACGGGGCTGCCGTCTTGGCCTGCTCGAAGAGGTCGCGCACACGGCTGGCCCCGACGCCGACGAACATCTCGACGAAGTCGGAGCCTGAGATGGAGAAGAAGGGAACGCCGGCCTCGCCGGCGACCGCCCGGGCGAGCAGGGTCTTGCCCGTGCCGGGAGGGCCGTAGAGCAGGACGCCCTTGGGGATCTTCGCCCCGATGGCCTGGAAGCGGGCGGGGTTCTGGAGGAACTCCTTGATCTCGTAGAGCTCCTCGACGGCCTCGTCGCAGCCGGCCACGTCGGCGAAGGTGACCTTGGGCTCGTCCTTCGACACCTGGCGGGCCTTGGCCTTGCCGAACTGCATCACTCGACTGCCGCCGCCCTGCATGGAGTTCATCAGGAAGAAGAAGGCCCCGATGAGCAGCACGAACGGGAGGAGGCTGAACAGCAGGGTGGTCCACAGCGAGTCCTGCTGCTGGTCCACCTCGAGGTCGATGGCCGGCCGGGAGTCGCCGATCTCGGTGGCCAGCTCGTCAGCGAACTCCTGGGGGTAGGCGACCTTGTACTTGTCGTCGTTGGTCAGCTCGCCGGTGATCTCGTTCGACCGGTCCCTGATGGTGGCCGTGGCGACGTCGTCGGCACCGATCTTGGCCCGGAACTCAGTGAGGGTGAGCTCGGTCGGCTTGTCGCCTTGGCGAAGCCACTGCGATGCCACGACGAGCACCAGCACGGCGAGCAGGACGTAGGCGAGGGTGGCACGGGAGGGACGCTTCACGATGCCGTGCAGGCTACCGGCCGCCCCCATGGAGCGGTACCTCGCTCGATTGGGGGACGACCCCGGGACGCTAGACCTCGCCCTCGAAGACGCACACGTAGGGCAGGTTCCGGTACTTCTCGGCGAAGTCGAGGCCGTAGCCGACCACGAACTTCGGTGGGATCCGGAACCCGACGTAGCGGAGGTCTTCGTCGGTCTTCTGCAGCCCCTCGCGCACGAGCAGGGCGCACACCTCGAGGCTGGCCGCGCCACGGGCGGCCAGGGTGCGGCGCAGGTACGACAAGGTGAGGCCGGAGTCGACGATGTCCTCGACGATGATGACCTCCCGGCCGGTGAGATCGATGTCGAGGTCCTTCACGATCCGCACCACACCGGACGTGCGGGTGGCGTTCCCGTAGGACGACACCGCCATGAAGTCGATCTCGAGCGGGAGAGCGATCTGACGAGCGAGGTCGGTCATGAACATCGCCGCGCCCTTCAGCACGCCGATGAGCAGCGGGGCTCGGCCCTCGTAGTCGACCGTGATCTGCGCCCCCAGCTCAGCCACCCGTGCCTGCAGGGCGTCGGCGTCGACGACCACCTCGCCGAGGTCTGAGCTCTCGAACAGATGCTCGTGACCCGACGCTGACGCCATCTGAGCAACGTAGCCGTGCTCGGGGGTGCGGGTCATGCGGACCCACCCAAGCCCAGGTCCGGCAGCGCTCAGTCGAGCGTGAGCCGACCGGCCGTCCGACGCACCGATCGACCCTGCCCGACCTCGCAGGCCACCACCTCGCCGCGGGCCACGGCCAAGACCCGGGCCACCGTGGCGGCATTCGGGGGGTGCTGCTCGTCGCCGGCGCGCAACCAGCGTCGCACGGCCCGCCGGGCGAGCGGCTCGGGGGCCGTCGCCAGGGCCCGGCCGTCGGTGGGGTCGAGCTCGGCCGCCAGCTGCTCGAGCAGCAGGGCGTCGTCGCGCAGCAGATCGGCCTGTCGGGCCAGCACCTCGGCCACGTCTCGCGCCGCGATGGCGTCGGCCAACGGGAGCAGCTCGTGGCGGACGCGGTTGCGCCGGAAGGCGGGATCCTGGTTCGTCGGGTCGACGACGGGCCGCAGGCCGAGCGACTCACAGAGGCCCACCGTCTCGTGTCGGCGCAGGAGACGGATGGGGCGCCGGTGGGGCTGGTAGCCCGCCAGCCCGTCGAGCCCGGCTCCGCGCAGCAGGTTGAGCAGCACGGTCTCGGCCTGGTCGTCGGCCGTGTGGCCGAGCAGGGAGTCGTCGGGCAGCACCGCGTAGCGCGCGGCCCGGGCGCGGGCCTCCAGGTTCGGGCCGGGCGCCACCTCCACCGCCACGCTGCGGAAGGCGGCGCCGACCTCCTCTGCCACTGCCGCCACGACGTCGGCGTCCTCGTCGGAGCCCGGTCGGAGCCCATGGTCGACGTGCACGGCCACCACCTCGCAGCCCGACGCCGCGGTCAGCACCAGGAGGGCAAGGGAGTCCGCCCCGCCGGACACTGCGCAGGTCACCGGCGACCCGGCGGCCGGGAAGGCGCAGCGGGCGAGGAGCGGCCGCAGGAGCGCGTCACGCACCATCGGTTCGCACGGCCGTGGGAGGGGCATCGAGCCCACGCTACGGGCCCGCTCAGCCGTCGAGCGTGGCGTCGAGCTCCCCGGCACGAAGCCGCCGGAGCAGCTCCGAGACGTCGTCCACCTCGAGCTTGCGGCCCACCCGCCGCAGGCTGGCGTAGATGTTCGACCGGCTCATGCCCATGGACTCGGCCGCGTCGGACACCGACGGCGCCGCCTGCAGTGCCCGCAGGAGGTCGCGCTGCTTGCCGGTGAGAACCGGCGGCGGCCCGGACGGCACCGGCGCCTCAGACGCCAGGTTGGGCACGGCGCGGGGGCGTTCGAGACCACCCAGACGGGGTCGGGGGGCATCGGCCGCCATCACCGACAGGCCGCCGCTCTCGATGCGCGCCAGCCGGGACAGCGACTGCTGCTGCACGGCCTTGCGCCGTACGGGCTCAGGGTCACCGGCCATGACGTCTTCGACCGCGTCGGTCAGCGCGTCGGGGGTGACCGGCTTGGGGAGGTAGCGGATGGCGCCTTCGATGCCGCCCCGCACCTGGTCCTGGTCGGTGCCGAGGGCGGTGAGCATGACGACCGGGATGGTGCGGATGAGCAGATCGTCGTCCGCCTTCAGGCGCTCGAGGACCGCCCATCCGTCGAGCTTGGGCATCATCACGTCGAGCACGATGGCGTCCGGATGGCACTCGTGGGCGCGGTCCAGGGCTTCCTGGCCATCAGCCGCCGTGACCACCTCATGGCCCGCCATCTCGAGGTTGAGGCGCACGAACAACAAGATGTCCGGTTCGTCGTCGACGATCAGCACCGTTGCCATGCCCCATGACCCTACCGGGCGACTGTCCCCGCCACCCTGGACCCGTGGCGAGGGATCAGCGCCGCCGCCCTGCCACCCTCAGCCGACCAGCTCGTCGGAGAGGCGCACCCGCTCCAACCACTCCTCGGGCTCGCGGATCTCGGCGAGGGTGGGCAGCCAGCTGGCGCCCCGCCACACCGGGTCGAGCGCGTCGGGGCCACCGCCCAAGCGCTCCACCTCCTCGATGAAGCGCTCGCCTTGGGCGTACTGGTTGATCTTGGCTTCGAGGCCGATGAGGCGCTGCACCAGCTTCGTGGCCGGGCTGGCCGTGGCCCGCCGCTCTCGGAGCACCCGACCGAAGCGATGGGCACTGGGGATGCGATCAGCCCCGGCCCGATCCATGGTGATGTCGCCGTGCCCCTCGAGGAGGCTCATCAGTCCCCCGACCTTGTCGAGCACGGCCCGCTGCTCGGGCGAGGCCAGCAGCGTGACGATGCCGCCGTCGTCCAGGGGCCGCTTGCCGGCACGGAGGTCGGTGACGATCCTCGCCAGCGCGTCGAGGAACCGCTTCGGATCCGGGTCGAGCGAGTCGAGGGTCTGGTGCACGAGGCCCAGGTAGTGCTCCCGCAGCCACGGCACCCCCGTGAACTGGGCGCGGTGGGTGACCTCGTGGAGGGCGAGCCACAGCCGGAACTCCCTGGGCGGGAAGGCAAAGCGCTTCTCGAGGGCCAGCACGTTCGGCCCGACGTAGTAGACGAGGTCTTGATCCTCGGGCGCCGCCAGCGCGGGATCCTCGATGACGAGCATGTCGTACTGGCCGAGGACGCGGCCCGACATCCAGCCGAGCAGCATCCCGACCTCGGCGCCGCCCACCTTGCGGGCCACTGCCGAGGTGGCGCTGTTGCCGATCTTGTCGCCCAGCTTGTCGGTGATCGGCCGTAGGAGCCGCTGGAAGCTGTTGATGTTGGCGTGCACCCAGCCCGCCCGATCGGTGACGCGGGCCCGCGCCGGTCCGCTCAGCGACCGCATCCCCGTGGCCTGGGCCACCAGCTCCTCGGCTTCAGCGGTGGCCTCGTCGAAGTCCCGCTGGAGGGAGTGCGATAGATACGACTCAGCGAAGGGCTCCCGGCCGGCTGCTCGAATCGCGACCCGTTCGGCCAGGTGCCAATCGACCGGGCCGCCGCTCACCGGCTACTCGTCGCGCCCGTACTTGGGAGCCTGCGTCTTGCGCAGGAACTGGACGATCATCATGGCGGTGGCCGGGATGACCGCAGTGATGACGAGGACCGCAGCGATCCAGTAGTGCCACACGACGGCGAACATGGGGGCGATCGTAGACCGAGGCCGCGGCCCGCTTGGAATCTGGGCGTCGGCCCGAGGCATCAGTGTGGTTCGTGCTTGAGGGCGGCCTCGATGCGGGCCAGCAGCTCGGGTGGCGCCGTGTCGTGGCAGCGCTGCTGCACGCAGCGGCGCAGCTCGGCGTAGAAGTCGTAGGGCTCGGCGCACGGGGCGCACTCGTCGAGGTGTCCGGCGATCTGGTGCCGCTTGGCGTCGTCGATCTCGCCCGCGAGGAGGTGGTAGATCTCGTGCAGCGCCTCTTCGCACTGCGGCTTGATCGGGGTGTCGTCAGGAGCCATGGGTCAGGTGGCCGGGTCGGGTGTGGGCTCGGTGAGCCGGTGGGACACGGCGAACTCGTACAACCCCCGCTCCAACGCCTTTCTTCCCCGGTGCAGCCGACTCATCACCGTGCCGATCGGGATGTCCATGATCTCGGCGATCTCCTTGTAGGAGAAGCCCTCGACATCGGCGAGGAGCACCGCCATGCGGAAGTTCTCGGGGAGGTCCTCGACCGCCGCCTTCACCTCGGCCTCGGTGAAGAGGTCCATCAGCTCGTCCTCGGCCGAACGACCCGCCCGGGCCGCCTCGAGGCCGCCCAATCGGCGGTAGAGGTAGAGGTCCTCCACCTCATCGAGGTCGGTCTCCTCGGGTCGGCGCTGCTTCGCTCGGTACGAGTTGATGTAGGTGTTCGTGAGGATGCGGTAGAGCCAGGCCTTGAGGTTGGTGCCCTCCTCGAAGCCCCCGAAGCCTCGATAGGCCTTGAGATAGGTCTCCTGCACGAGGTCCTCGGCATCGGCCGGGCTGCGGGTCATGCGCAGGGCCGCGGAGTAGAGGGAGCTGGTGTGCTCCATCGCGAGGTCGGCGAAGCGTGCTTGGTCGGCCACGAGGGCGAACCTACCCGCCTCGGTGGAGAGCCACCCCTTTCAAACGCCGGGCTGCGCCGAGGTGCTCGCCGTCCGCCGCCGGCCCGGCCGCACTGGGCCGATGCTCTGCGTGCGTGCCCCCGGGCTGCGCCGCAGGGCGTGGAAGGCGAGCTGCTCGGACACGCTGTCGGGGTCGAACGGCTTGGTCACGTAGACGTCAGCGCCGAGGCGGGTTCCCCGAAGGATGTCCGTGGGCCGGGTCTTGGCGGTGAGCATCACGATGGCCATGGCTCGACCGTGCTCGGTGCGACGCAGCTCGGCCAGCACGTCGAAGCCATCCATGCCCGGCATCATCACGTCGAGCACGACGCCGTGCGGCCGCTCGGCCTTGGCCAGCGCCAGCGCCTGGAGCCCGTCCTCCGCGTCGATGACCTCCCAGCCGTCGAGCTCCAGCACGGTGCGCATGAGGTCGCGGATGGTCGGGTCGTCGTCCACCACCAGGGCCCGCAGCCCCGCTCCCACAGCCTCCACCACGCCGGGGATTCTACGCTGGGTCGGTCCCCACGCGACGGGACGGGGGCGCCTGCCACGACCAGGCACGGGGCAGGTGAGGGTGTGGAGCCCGAGATCGGAGTCGAACCGACGACCTACGCATTACGAGTGCGTTGCTCTACCAGCTGAGCTACCCGGGCGGGAGCGGGCGAGTGTACCCGAGGGCCGAGACCCCCCTCCACGGCTCACCCGGGAACCGGCGGGAGGTGGGCCAGGAGCGCTTGGAGCAGGAGGGTCTCGTTCGGGAACCGCTCCAAGGCGAGAGCCGCGTCGTCGATGCGCCGGAGACCCTCCACGACGCGGTCGGGGTGCCGGGCGGTGGGGAGGTCGTCGCGGTACACCCCCGCGAACGTGCCCAGCGCGAACCGGAGCTCGGCCGCCCGGTGCCGGCGCACCTCGCGCTTCTGGCGGTCCTCGATGTCCTTCTTGCCGCTCCCCCGCTGGCCGTAGCGCTCGATGCGCTCCTGCAGCTCCTCGGCCTCGCGCTCGTGGCGGGCGTCGATGACGTCTTGGGCGTCGTCGATCAGTCCCTTGATCTCCGCCGCCAGCTCTGCGGCGCGGGCGCCGGTGCCGTCGAGTCGAGCCGGCATGGCGGCCAGGGCCTCCGCCCGCAGGGCGAACCGGGCATCCGTGGCCAGCAGGCGAGCGCGGTCGAGGTCGCCGGCGGCCGCCGCCGACAGGGCGGCCGCCCGGTCGGGCTCGATGCCATCGGCGACGAGCCGGGCCTCGACGGCCGCGAGCGGGATGGGCCCGAGGTGGACCCGTACCGATCGTGACGCGATCGTGACGAGCTCGGGCGGCACGTCCTCGGCGAGGATCACGAAGAAGGTCGAGCGGGGCGGCTCCTCGACGTACTTGAGGAGCACGGCGGCCGCGTCGCCGATGAGGTGGAAGTCCTCGAGCAGGATGACCTTGCGGCTGCCCTCGGCCGGACTGAGGACGGCCTGCTTCACGATGTCCTTGGCGTCCTGGGTGCTGATGCCGCCGGTGGCGAGGGTCGGCTCGACGATGCGGAGATCCGGATGAGCCTCGGCGAGGGCCAGGCGCCGGTGGCGCTCGGCGTCGTCGCCCTCTGACCCCGCTGACAGCAGCAGCGCCGCGAAGGCCCGGGCCGCCGCCCGCTTCCCGGAGCCGGCCGGACCGACGAGCAGGTACGCGTGCACCGGGTGGACCGCCGCCGCGGTGAGCTGCGCGATGGCCTGCTCCTGGCCGATCACGTCGTCCCACACATCCATCAACGGCGTCGTCGTCACCGGCGCATCATCGCACCCGGCCGCCTCACACGATGTCGGGGAAGCGGATGCTCACGATCTCCCAGATGGCCGAGGCGACGGCCTCCTCGCTCTGCGTGCCGTCGACCACGACCCAGCGCTCGGGGTCGGCGATGGCCTGCACGAGGAAACCGTCGTGGACCCGCCGGTGGAACGCCTCACCAGCGGCCTCGAGCCGGTCGCGGGCCGGGCCGATGCGCTGCTGCGACACGGACGCCGGCACCTCGAGGAGCACGACGAGATCGGGCCACAGCTCGTCGGTGGCCCAGTCGGACAGGCTGGCCACCTCGGCGGCGACGAGCTGGCGCCCGTGGCCCTGGTAGGCGATGGACGACCCGGAGAAGCGGTCGGTGACGACGGTCTGCCCGCGCTCGAGGGCAGGGCGCACCACCTCCACCACGTGCTGAGCGCGGTCGGCCGCCATCAGGAGCGCCTCGGCCCGCGGCGTGATGTCGAGGGTGGTCGAGTCGAGCAGGATGGCGCGCACGGCGGCACCGAGCGGCGTGTCGCCCGGCTCATGGGTGAGCAGGGCGCCGATCCGGCGGGCCAGCCGGGCGGCTTGGGTCGACTTCCCGCTCCCCTCGCCGCCCTCGAACGCGATGAGGTGGCCCGTCACGGGACGGGGGCGTTGGGGTCGTCGCGGTCGTCGCGGTCGCGGCTCTCGCGCACCTCGGCGAAGGGCCGGGTGACGTCGGAGACGAGCTCCTGGAGGCGCTCCCCGTCAGCCACCGGCGAACGGGATCCCGCCCGCAGGGACAGGACGGCCAGCACGGCGGCGCCGATGATGATGACGCCGGCCAGCCAGAGCGTGAGACGCACGCCGGGCACGAACACGTCGATGCCGAGGAGCGACACGTTTCTGTCCACCAGCGAGCTGCTGAGCCGGTCGAGGAGGTCTGACAGGAGGGGTCCGACGGCGAAGGCGAGCAGCACGCAGAAGCGCACGAGGATGTACAGCGCGCTGAAGATCCGCCCGCGCAGCTCGTCGTCGACGCTCTCATGCAGCAGCGTGAAACCGAGGACGTACACCGCTCCTGCGCACACCCCGAGGATTGTGACGAACAGACCGGCAAACCTCAGCTCG
>JBKJIL010000057.1:0-6864 GCA_046598435.1 Acidimicrobiales bacterium | reverse complement strand
CGTTGTGGTCGGCCGTGGCGATCGTGAGGTCCGGGCGGCGCACGGCGCGTCCCGAGAGGCGGATCCCGTCGAAGGCCTGGGGGCTGGTGACCTCGTGCACGAGGTGCAAGTCGATGTAGAGCAGGTCGGGCTCGCCCGGTGCGCTGCGCACCAGGTGGCTGTCCCACACCTTCTCCGAGAGCGTCTTCGCCATGGCCGTCCTTGTGTCTTACATATTGAGACTGTAGTCTCGCCGTGTGGACAGTGTAAGCGGCGTGGGCGTTCTCGACAAGGCGATGGCGGTGCTCGCTGCGGTGGAGGCGTCCCCCAAGGCCCTGGCCGAGCTGGTCGACGCCACCGGGCTCAGCCGGCCCACCACCCACCGCCTTGCGGTGGCGCTGGAGGCGCACGGCATCCTGCGTCGCGACGGCGACGGGCGCTTCTGCCTCGGCCTGCGCCTCATCGGCCTGGGGCACGAGGCGGCCGAGGCGGTGCCGGTGTGGGCGGCCGCCCGACCGGCCCTTGCCTGGCTCCACGAGCAGACCGGCGAGAGCGTGCAGCTGTTCGTGCGCGACCGGGACGAGCGGGTGTGCGTCGAGTCCATCGAGTCAGCACGTGAGCTGCGCACGATCGTGCCGGTCGGCGCGCGCCTGCCGCTCGAGGTCGGCAGCGCCGGCAAGGTGCTGCTCGGAGCGATCGGCCCGTGGGCGCAGAGCGTCGGGGAGCGGGAGGAGGGCGTGGCGTCGGTGTCGGCTCCGGTGCGCGACGCGATCGGGCACGTGGTGGCCACGGTGTCCGTGAGCGGCCCGATCCAACGGCTCACGACCAAGCCTGGCGCCAAGTACGGCGAGGTCGTCACCGAGGCCGCCCGGCAGGTGGAAGAGGCCGCGGCCATCCGGGCCTGAGAGGTATCGCTCGACCCCAGCGGCATCGGGCGATCGTCGTTATGTTGTCGCGCTGATGGCAAGGCTCCAGTTCGATCAGGTGAACATCGTCGTGCCCGACGTGGCCGGTGCCGCAGAGTTCCTGCGGGCGCTCGGAGCACAGGTGCCCGAGCTCCCCGACCAGTGGGCGGAGTGGGCGCCCCACCACGTCGGGTTCCCGTCCGCCGTCGCTGGGTTCGACGCCGATCTCGACAGTGCGGCGTTCGCGGCCCACTGGGGCGGGCTGCCGGCCGACTTCGCGGGTGTCGTCGTCAACCTGCGAGCCCCAGATCGGGAAGAGGTCGACGCAGTGTTCGAGCAGGCGCTGGCGCTCGGGGCGGAGGTCCTGCGAGAGCCCTACGAGATCTTCTTCGGCGCGCGCTACGCCGTGGTGCGAGGCCCCGGGCCCCTCGTCGTCGGGATCATGAGCCCCATCGATCCGGAGCGGCGCAGCGACCCGCCGAGCGTGTCCGACTTCGCCTGACCGAGTCGCTGGCCCCGATCAGGCGTCGAGCTGCTTCACGAGGGTCTTCGGGGCGACCTTGCGATAGCTGTCGGTGAGGATGCCGCGCACCTCGTCCCAATCGACGTCGCAGTCGAGCCGCACGCCCAGCCAGCCCGACGGCCCCACGTAGGGCGGGCGAAAGAAGCGGTCGGGCTCGAGGCCCACCATCTCCTCTTGCACTCCGGGCAGCTGCGGGCACCAGATGCCGAGGATGCCGTCGCCGTGGTGGTCGTCGACGAACATGGCGACGGTCTTCTTCCCCCGCACGAACCAGGCCGGCGAACCGTGCGAGAGGCGTTCGCTCACCTCCGGGAAGGACAGGCAGATGCTCCGAACCGCGTCCAGCACGTGGTCATGGGATCCCTGGGTGGCCATCGCGCCAGTCTGACGCAGCGACCCGGTAGAGCACGTGGCGCTTGATGCGATGGCTGTCGGGGACCTTCGGGTGGTCGAAGTCGTCGGCCGGGTCGTGGCGCAGGCCGATCTTCTCCATCACACGCCGGCTCTTGTCGTTGCCGACGGAGGTGAACGACACCACCTCGTCGAGCGCCAGCTCCTCGAAGGCGAAGCGCAGTGCTTCCCGGGCCCCCTCGGGCGCGTAGCCGTGGCCCCATGCCGAGCGGGCCAGGCGCCAACCGACCTCGACGCACGGCGTGAAGGGCGCGTCGAACCCTGGGACGGCCAGCCCGATGAAGCCGATGAAGTCGGCCACGCCGGGTGCCTCCGCCGCCCACAGGCCCCAGCCCTGCTCGGCGAAGGTGGCCTCGATCCGGTCGACCAGGGCGTCGCTCTCGGCGCGCGTCAACGGCGCCACGAAGTGCTCCATCACGACCGGGTCGGCGTTGAGCGCCGCGAAGGCGTCCCGATCGGCCGGTCGCCAGGCCCGGAGGCGCAGGCGGTCCGTCGTCAGCTCGATCGCACCCGCCACGGCCCGGAGGCTACGAGGCCGGCTGTCCCTGGGCGACCGTCTCGATGGCGGCGAGCAAGGCGGGCACGAACAGCGCGGGGCGGGTCACGCACCCGGTGTGGTCGATGTCGGCAGGGTGGACCGACGCTGCGGGCAGGGCTGCGGCGAGGCGTGCCTGCCGGGCCGGCGCCACCGCCGCGTCCCGGGAGGTGATCACCACGGCATGGGGCACGTCGACGCCGCCGATCCACCGGGAGGCGTCGTAGCGGGCGAGGGAGAAGCCGGCCTGCACGGCCGTGCCTCGGTCGGTGCTGGCCAGCTGACTGGCCAGCCAGCGCCGCAGGCCCGGGTCGAGTCGTCCGCGCCGCGCCGGCGCGGCGGTGGCGGCGCGGGCCCGTCGGAGCATGAGCGGGCCGAGGTCGCGCACCGGTTCGAGCCCGCGGAACCGATGGGCGGTGGCGCACAGCACGAGACCGCACACCCGCTCGCGATGCCGGTGCCAGGTGAGCTGCGCGATCGGTCCGCCCATCGAGTAGCCGACCGAGATGGCCTGATCGATGCCCAGGACGTCGAGGGCGGCGATGGCGTCGTCGGCGCAGTCGGCCAGCCGGAACCGCCGCTCGGCGCGCATGCCGCGACCGTGGCCCCGGTGATCGATGGCCACCACCCCGAAGCGCTCCGCGAGGGCCGGGTAGGCGGGGAACCAGTTGGCGTCGGCGGTGGCGCCGAGCCCGTGGAGGAGGAGCACCGTGGGCGCACCCGGCGGCGCCGGATGGTGGCGCACGAACGTGGTGCCCCGTCCGGGCAGCTCGAGCTCCCCACCGGGCAGGAGCCAGGGCGCATCAGCGGTGGCCGGAGCCGGGCTCACGAGATCGAGACGACCTCGACGGTGAGGGTGCCGCCGGCAGGCGAGGAGAAGTCGACCTTGTCGCCCACCTTCTTGCCCACCAGGGCTTCGCCGAGCGGCGAGCGCGGGCTGATGATGTCGTGCTCGAGGCCGCGCTCCTCGACGGAGCCGTAGAAGTAGGTGTCGGCGTCGTCGTCGCCGTCGTAGCGGAGCTGCACCAGCACCCCCGGCTCGACGATGTCGCCGTCGGTGCCCTCCACGATCACGGCGTTCTCGATCATCCCGGCCAGCTGGCGGATGCGAGCTTCCATCTGACCCTGGTGGTCCTTGGCGGCGTGGTAGTCGCCGTTCTCCTTGAGGTCACCCAGCTCGCGGGCGGCTTCGATCTTGCGGGCGATGTCGACCCGGCCGACGGTGGTGAGCTCGTCGTGCTCGGCCTTGAGCCGGTCGTACGCCTTCTGGGAGAGGTGGTGCGTGAGCGCCATAGTCCGTAGAGGGTACTAGTTGACCTGGCGCTCGCGACCTTCCCAGTAGGGGGCGCGGAGCTTGAACTTCTGGAGCTTGCCGGTGGCGGTGCGGGCCAGCTCGGCGACGACGTCGACCGACGTCGGGCACTTGTAGCCGGCCAGCCGCTCCTTGCACCACGCCCGCAGCTCGTCCTCGGTGGCGCGGGCACCGGGCGTGAGCACTACGAGGGCCTTGACGGTCTCGCCCCACTTCTCGTGGGGCACGCCGATCACGGCCACCTCGGCCACGCTCGGGTGCGAGAAGAGCGCGTCCTCCACCTCGATGGAGCTGACGTTCTCGCCGCCCGAGATGATGACGTCCTTCTTGCGGTCGCTGATCGTGAGGTAGCCGCCGTCGTCGAGGTCGCCACCGTCGCCGGTGTGGAACCAGCCGCCCTCCAGGGCGTCGTCGGTGGCCTCGGGCTGCTCCCAGTAGCTCTTCAGGATGTGGTTGCCACGGGCCAGCACCTCGCCCTGGTCGCTGATGGCGACGTCGATGCCCACGGCCGGCACGCCGGCGCGCGAGAGCTTGGCGGCGCGGTCGGCGGGCGACAGGTCGTCCCACTCGGAGCGGCTGCGGTTGATCGTGAGCAGCGGCGCCGTCTCGGTGAGCCCGTAGATCTGGATCATCTCCCAGCCCAGCTCGCTCTCCACCCGCTCGATCGTGCGGGTGGGGGGCGGCGCGCCGGCCACGACGATGCGCGTGCGGTCGCGGCCGGGGATCGGCCCGTCCCACGACGCCGCGGCGTCGAGCACCATCGACACCACCGCCGGCGCCCCGCACAGCAGGGTGACCCCGTGCTCCTCGATGCGCCGCAGGATGTCGGCGCCGTCGACCTTGCGCAGCACGACCTGCGGCACGCCCATGGCGGCCAGCGCGTAGGGCATGCCCCACCCGTTGCAGTGGAACATGGGCAGGGTGTGGAGGTAGGTGTCGCGGTCGCTCACGCCGGTGTGCCAGCCGAAGATCGACGAGTTGGTCCACAGGTTGCGGTGCGTCAGCTCCACCCCCTTGGGGCGAGCCGTCGTGCCGCTCGTGTAGTTGATGGTGGCCGTGGCGTCTTCGTCCTGGTCGGCCCAGGCCTCCGGCTCGGCGGTGCTGTGGCCGAACACCTCGGCGTCGGTGGCCGTGCCGAGCACCACGCGGTGCTTCACGTCGAGGTGAGCGACTGAGTCGGCCAGCTCCGGGTCGACGAGGAGCATCGTGGCGCCCGAGTGCTCGAGGATGTACTCGATCTCCACGGGGGAGAGGCGGAAGTTGATGGGCACCAGCACTCGGCCGTAGCCGCTCACCCCGAAGAAGGAGGTGAGCAGGCGGGCCGAGTTCTGCGAGAGGATCGCCACCCGCTCGCCCCGGCCGATGCCCCGCTCGTCGAGCGCGGCCGCCTGGCCCCTTGCCAGCTCCTGGACACGGCGGTAGGTGAGCTGTCCCAGGCCGCCTCCCGGCGCGTCGGGCTCGTCGATGATGCCGATGCGGTCGCCGTAGACGAGCGCCGCTCGGTCGAGGTGGCCGCCGATGGTGAGCGGTGTGCGCATGCGTTCCCCCTGGTCAGAACCTTCGTGGCGACGGTAGTGCCTTGACTCGCGCGTGGCGCCGAGGCGACACTTCCCGGGATGTCGATCACCGCCCAGGCCGTAGTCATCATCGTGTAGCGCACGCCCGCCGGCGTGCGCTGCCTTCGACCGTCCACCTTGGTGGGCGGTTTTTCCGTTCTAGCGACAGGAGCTGATGTGGGTCACAAGGTCGGTGTCATCGGAGGCGACGGGATCGGTCCCGAGGTGATCGCCGAGGCGCTCAAGGTCGTGCACGCGGCAGGGGTCGAGCTCGACACCGTGGAGTACGACCTCGGCGGCGCCCGCTACCTCCGCGACGGCACCGTCCTGCCCGACGCGGTGCTCGAGGAGTGGCGGTCGCTCGACGCCCTCCTCCTCGGCGCCGTCGGCACACCGGGCGTGCCGCCGGGCGTGATCGAGCGGGGGCTGCTGCTCAAGATGCGCTTCGAGCTCGACCTCTACATCAACCAGCGGCCCTTCCTCCTGCCCGAGCGGGCCATCGACATGGTGGTGATCCGCGAGAACACGGAGGGCCCGTATGCCGGCGAGGGCGGGGCGCTGCGCCGTGGCACGCCGCACGAGGTGGCCACCCAAGGGTCGGTGAACACCCGCATGGGCGTGGAGCGCTGCATCCGCTACGCCTTCGAGCTAGCCGAGTCGCGTCCCCGCAGGCACCTCACGCTGGTGCACAAGACCAACGTGCTCACCTTCGCCGGTGACCTCTGGGAGCGCACCTTCAACGAGGTGGCCACCGAGCACCCGAGCGTCACGACGGCCTACAACCACGTCGATGCGGCCTGCATCTACTTCGTGCAGTCGCCCGAGCAGTACGACATCGTCGTCACCGACAACCTCTTCGGCGACATCCTGACCGACCTCGGCGGCGCAGTATCCGGGGGGATCGGGTTCGCCTCCTCCGGCAACCTGAACCCCGCCCGCACCGGCCCCTCGATGTTCGAGCCGGTGCACGGCTCGGCGCCCGACATCGCCGGCCAGCACAAGGCCAACCCGGTCGCGGCCATCCTCTCGGCCGCCCTCATGCTCGACCACCTCGGTGAAGGCGATGCCGCGGCACGGGTCCGCAAGGCCTGCGCTGACACGGCGACGCTCACCGGCTCCACCTCCGACATCGGCGACACGGTCGCCGCCCGGCTCTGAGACGCGAAGGAACGACACGATGCCCATCACCCCCACCGAGAAGATCTGGATGAACGGCGAGCTGGTCCCGTGGGACGACGCCCGCATCCACGTGCTCACGCACTCCCTGCACTACGGCATGGGCGTGTTCGAGGGCATCCGGGCCTACGAGACCGACCGCGGTCCGGGGATCTTCCGCCTGACCGACCACATCGAGCGGCTGTTCCGCTCCGCTCGGATCCTGGGCATGGAGCTGCCCTACACCGTCGACCAGCTCGTGCAGGCCACCAAGGACACGGTGGCCTCGTCGGGGCTGCCCAGCTGCTACATCCGGCCCATCGCCTACTACGGCTACGGCGAGATGGGTCTCAACACGCTCCCGTGCTCGATCGACGTGTCGATCGCCTGCTGGCCGTGGGGCGCCTACCTCGGCGACGACGCCCTCACCAAGGGCGTGCGCATGAAGATCAGCAGCTGGACCCGCCACGACCACAACACGATGCCGC
>JBKJIL010000143.1:0-6644 GCA_046598435.1 Acidimicrobiales bacterium | reverse complement strand
TCCACCGCCACCAGGCCGCCGAAGCGAACGGTGACCTCCTCGGCCGCGAGCGCAGGAGCGGCTGCGGGAACAGGAGCGGCTGCGAGAGCGGGGGCGGTCACGACCGTGCCCGCTCGGCGAGGAGGCGCTCCGCGAACGCCGTCGGGACGGGGGGCGGCGCCGGTGCGGCCGCCGGTTGGCGAGCAGCGCGGTACTGGTCGGCGACGGCCGCCCGCAGCCGATCGCGCACCCGGCCGACCTGGGCGATGACGCCCCCGGGCATCTGGCCCAGGAACACGGCGCCGAGGCCGAACAGCCCGATGGCGCTCTGGATGTCGAGGTCGAGCTGACGTGGGATCAGCACGTAGAGCACGGCGGCGAGCACCGCCCCCCGCACGCTCGACACGCCGCACACGACGACGGCCGTGAACCAGAACAGGCCCAGCACGGGGTTGAAGGTGACGGTGTCCCAGTTCTGGTTGGCCTGGGTGAGCATGGCGCCCCCGATGCCGGCCATGGCCGACGACACGCCGAAGACGAAGAGCTTGGCCCGGCGGAGCCCGATGCCGATCGACTGGGCGGCCGTCTCGGAGTCGCGCATGGCGGCGAGCACCCGCCCGAGTCGGCCGCTGCGCAGGTTGTGGGCCAGAGCCAGGACGAGCAGCACCATGACCAGCTCGTAGAAGTAGAAGGCGCGGTCGCCGCTGAGGTCGATCCCGAACAGGTTCGGTCGCTCCACCACCAGCCCGCCCGGGCCCCCCTGGAAGAGCTCGGCGTTGAACACGAAGCGGTCGATGATCAGGGCCAGGCCGAGGGTGGTGAGGCCGAGGAAGAGCCCCCTGCGGCGCAGCGCCGGATAGCCCGCCAGCATCCCGCCGGCGACGGCCACGGCAGCGCCGACCACCATGGCGGCCAGCACGGGGAGGTGCATCGAGTTGGCGGCTCGCGCTGTCGCGAAGGCCCCCAACCCGGCGATCGAGGCCTGACCGAGTGTGAGGTGGCCCGAAAAGCCGGTGATGCACACGATGGAGACGAAGATCACGAGCAGGGCGAGCACGACGTGGGCCAGGCGCAGGTCGGGGCCCCCGAGCGCGAACGGCGCCACCAGCGCGAGCAGGGTGAGGGCCACGCCGACGAGGGAGCCGACGCGGGTGGTGGGCTTGCTGCCGAAGGCACTGGCCACCAGGCCCGATCCGCCCGGCGCGGTGTCACCCACCTCGTCGAGGCGCCGGAAGGCCACGAGGGCGACGAACAGCACGATGCTCGACAGGTTCGTGACGACGGCCTGGTACGTCTCGGCTCCGGCTCCCGTGGCGCCGAAGGGCTCGAACACGTCGAGCAGGCTGCGGCCCAGACCCATGACGAGGAAGCCGAAGAGGATGGCCTTGGGCACGCTGGTGAGACGGGCCACGACGGCCACCGAGAACGTCTCGATGCCGAAGAAGATGATCTTGGTGGGCTCGAGCGTGCCCTGGGGGATGATGAGGCCGGTCAGCGCAGCAAGGGTGCAGCCGAGCGACCAGGCCACCTGCGACACGCGGTTGGCGTCGATGGCGGCCAGCTCGGCCAGCTCGCGGCGGTCCACCACAGCACGGATCTGCGTGCCGAGGAACGTCCTCGTGAAGACGAGGTAGAGGGCGACGGCGACCCCGAGCATGGTGGCCAGCAGCCCGACCTGCTCGGTGTCGAAGGTCAGCGAGCCGACGTTGAACGGTGTCAGCCCGAACAGGCGAGGGACGGGTTCAGTGGTGGTGCCCTGCACGCCGGGGCCCCACACCACGTTGATGAGGGCGAGGAGCACCACGGTCACGCCGAGGGCAGCGACCAGCTTCTCCGAGCTCGAGGCGCGGCGCTGCTGGAGTGGTCGGAACACCACGCGCTCGAGCACCAGCCCGAGCAGCGGGCCGCACACGAGCAGCACGATCGGGATCACCAGCACGAGGGGCAGGCCCCAACGGCCGCTGAGCTGCCAGCCGAGGTAGCCAGCCAGCAGGGCCACCGCGAAGTGGGCGATGTTGAACACGCCCGTGGCCGTGTAGGTGAGCACGATCCCGGTGGCCGAGAGCGCGTAGAGGCACCCGAAGATGATCCCGAGCAGAGCGATCTGCAGGTAGAACATCCGCTGAGATCAGGACGCCGCGCCGGCGGGCACCGGGGTGCAGGCCGGGCAGGGCCGCAGACCCCGCTTGCGGGCGGCCGCCGGTGTGAGGTCCTCCGTGTCCTTGTCGACCGCCAGGGCGCAGCCGGCCCGATGGAACGTCTCGCCCCCGTCGACCACGAGCACCCGGCGCAGGGCTCCTGACGAGCCGTTGGCGGTGGTGGCCGGGCTGGGTGCCCAGACGCCATGGGAGCCGTTCTGGGTGGTGGCGTCAGCGGTGGCGCTGGCCGGCTCAGCGGCGCCCGGGGGGCGGAGGAGGGCGAGGTGCAGCTCCGCCACCATCCGCTCGAGGCGGTCGAGGCGACCGCTGTCGTTGCGCATCTCTTGCGTGCCGAGGAAGTAGGCGCCGAGGACGGCGAGGAAGACGCCGCCGATGCCGCCCGAGACGAGGTACGGGAGCTGCTTGGCCGGCAACGCCTCCCGCGACACGCCGAGGTAGCCGAAGAGCATCACGAGGGCGCCGAGGCCGATCAGGATCCACCCCACATGGGGGCGGACGGCCGCTTTCACCCACCGCCACAGGAGGCGGGGGTCGGGCTCGTCGTCGGTGAGGGGACGGTGCGGCTCGTCAGCCGGCATGGCGGGCTCCTTGGATCACGAGGTCGGCCCGGGGAACCGGGCGGGGACGGCGAAGCGGGGTGCGATGCACAGGCCCAGCACCGCGAACATGAACGACAGGTAGACGAACCCCAGCCGACCGCCGAAGGGGTCGCCGGCCGACCGGATCAGCTGGTCTGGGACGGCGGGACGCTCGGCCGCGGGGCGATCAGGCGAGGAGGTCTGATCGGGGCTCTCGTTGGGGAGCGGCAAGCCGCCCCCACCGACGCCGTCGAACGCCTCGTCGAACGCTCCGCCCGAGTCGGTGCTGCCGAAGCCGCCATCGGTGGACGGATCCGGGACGGCCTCGGTGCCGAAGGAGAAGGCCACCCCGCGCGCCGCAGTGGAACCGAGCTGGATCGACGCCTCGTAGGTGCCGTTGGGGTCGATGTCGCCTTGGGGGCCCGGGAGGACCGAGAGGTCGTTCACCGGCACGGCGGCCTCGATGAGCAGGCCACCGACGCTGGCCACCCCACCGGTCTCGTCGTCGCTGAGCTCCTCGGCGTCGAGGATGCTGACCTGCACCCCCAGCTGCGTGAGCAGGGTGTTGAGCTGGCTCTGCAGCTGCTGGTCGAGCGGACCCGTGGCGCCCTCGGGATCGCCGAGCACGAGTCCGTCCTCGGTGAGCTGCGCCGGCACCCCGCCGACGGTGACGCCGGTGACCTCGAGCGACGCGTCGACGACGCGCGTGCCGTTGGCGTCATCGGTGACGCGGGAGTGCGAGCGCACCGACCCGATGTCGATGAGGCCCCCGAGCAAGCGGACACCGCTCAGCGTGGCCCGGGCGTCGACCACGAGCGATCCCCGCACGATGCGCTGGTCGGTGCGACTGGTGGCGCTCTCGATGGTCAGGAGGCTGGCATCTGGTTCGACGCCGGGCAGCAGGGGGGAGATCGAGCCGATGGCCGGGAGGCCCGTGACCCGCAGGTCCTGCATGGCCGCCGTGGTGGTGGCGGCGTCCTCACCAGCGTGGGCGACGGCCCCCACCGCCTCGCCGGACACCGGGTCGGTGGGCGCGCCCAGGGCCAGGGATCCGGTGGTGGAGCCATCCGGCTCGAAGTCGTCAGCGAAGACGGTGAGGGGGTACTTGTACTGGAGACAGGTGTCCAGGATGGGCTTGAAGTCGGGCGGGAACTGCCCGCCGAAGGTGCCGCAGGCGAGGCTGGGGCCGAGGATGAGCCCGTTGCCCGGGAAGAACAGCGAAGCACGGGCGGCGCGGGTGCTCGACTCGTAGGCGCTGGCGCCGTCGAGGGCGATGAAGCGGAAGAGCTCGGGTACGGGGAGCAGGGCGTCGCGATCGACCTGCACCGATGCCACCTGGGACGACGCCGCGCCGCTGAACACCTCGGGCCGGGGGACGGTGTCGTCCTCCTGGGCCGGCGCCGCAGGGACGGCGGCCGCCAAGAGCAAGCACACCCCAGCGGCTACCAAGCAGCCTCGGCGCACGGTCCGCCGTCGGTCCTCTCTCATGGCTGGCACCTCCCCCATGCGCTGGTGAACCTTCTACGTCGGGCCCCGCGCCTCCTGCCCCAGCGGGCCGGCACATTGCATGACGTCACTGTTCGAAGAATAGTGACACACATGTTCGAAGCACGAGACCAGGCCATCGTCGGCGCCGCGCTGGATGCCGAGGTGCCGGGCGCGGCCGCCCTCGGCGCCGTCGAGTACGTGGAACGCCTCCTCACCGCCCTCGACCACGAGCCGCCGCGGGTGTGGGCCGCCCCGGGTGGTGGGGCGGGCCGGGCGGGCGACCAGCCGGGCTGGCTGGAGCTGGGCCCGTGGGAGCGCCACGCATGGGCGCTGCGCATCGACGACCTCCGCGCGCTGTACCGGCGCGTCATCGACGGGTCGGCCACGGAGGCGGACCGGCGGGTGGTCCACGCCCACGCCTGCGAAGCCACCTACGGCGACCCTGCCTACGGCGGCAACCGATCCAGCGGGGGCTGGCAGCGCATCGCCTTCCCCGAGCCGCTGTTCCCGCCGGCCCGGAGCCCACGATGAGCGACTGCGACGTCATCATCGTCGGCTCGGGTCCGGGTGGTGCCACCGCCGCCGAAGTGCTCACCGCGGCCGGGTTGTCGGTGATCGTGCTCGACAAGGGCCGGAACCACCTGATCGACCTGCAACCGCCCCACGAGCCGCTGCGCCACTTCGCCAACGACGAGATCGCCGCCCTGCGTCGCCACCTGCTCGGACCGGACCCGCTGCTCGAGCCGCGGACGTATCGGCGCCGCCCCGACGACGGCGACCGCCTCCTCGTCGGCGAGGTCAACAACCTGCCGTCGACGGTCGGTGGTGGTGGCGTGCACGCCGACGCCAAGCTCCCGCGGTTCCGGGAAGAGGACTTCAGCCTGCGCTCCACGCGGGGGCCGATGGACGACGCCGCCGTCGACGACTGGCCGATCGGCTACGACGACCTCGAAGCCCACTACTCGGCCGTCGAGCAGGCGTTCGGCGTGGCCGGCGAGGACGGTGCCAACCCCTTCGCGGCCTGGCGGAGCACGCCCTACCCGATGCCCCCCGGCGACGACATGCCGATGGCTGTGGTGTCCTCAGCGGCGGCCGAGCGAGCGGGACTGCACCCCTACCGAGCGCCCACCGGCGCCAACAGCGTGACCTACGACGGCCGGCCGCCGTGCGCGGACTGCGGCTTCTGCGGTGGCTATGGATGTCCGATCCACGCCAAGGGCGACCCCATCGCGTCGTTGCAGCGGGCCCTGCGCACCGGGCGCTGCGAGCTCCGACCCGAGGCCTACGTGCGCGACATCGTCCTCGACGCCTCGGGTCGGCGCGCCACCGGCGTGCGCTACCTCGACCTCACGCGATACCCGGAGCCCGGCGTCGTCGAGCTGCAGGCCAGTCACGCCGTCGTGCTGGCCTGTGGCGCCTTCGAGACGCCCCGGCTCTTGCTGCGCAACCAGCTCGGCGGCGACCTCGTCGGTCGCTACCTCACGTACCACTTCCAGACCTTCACGGTCGGCATCTTCCCGCAGGCCACCGGCGGCGAGCGCGGCCGCAGCGTCACCCACCTGCACGACGACCTGATGATCGACACGCCCGAGCTGCGCGCCGCCGCCAAGGCCGCCGGCCTGCCGTGGCTGCGCGGCGGGGTGGTGGAGCACGGGGCCGGACCCGGACCAATCGACGAGGCCACCACCTATCCGCGCGGCGAGGCCCACCACGCGTCGATGGCCGACAGCGCGCTCCGTCGTCGACTGTGGGTGTTCACCATCCAGGGCGAGGACCTGCCGCAGGCTCAGAACCGCGTCGACCTCGATCCGTCGGTCACCGACGCCTGGGGCCTGCCCGCCGGCCGGGTGACGTACGCGCCCCACCGCCACGAGCTGGCCGCCTCGGCCTACGCCGCCCCGATCCATGAGGCCGTGATGATGGACGCCGGCGCCGAGGTGGCCTTCTCGGCCACCTCACCCCCACAGGGCGATCTCGACCTCCACGCCACCGCCAGTCCGCTCGGGATCGCGCCCGCCAGCCGCCACGTGATGGGCACCGCCCGGATGGGCACCGACCCGCGCACGTCGGTGGTGTCGCCCGAGCAGCGCCTGTGGGGCGTCGACAACCTGCTCGTCTGCGACTCGTCGGTCTTCGTCACCTCCGCCGGCTACAACCCCACTCTCACGCTCGCCGCCCTCGCCCACCGCGCCGCTACCCTTCTCGCCGCCACCTGATCCCACCCCCGCACGGCGAGACGGCGGCGAGCTCGCGACGGCGGCGAACCCGCGACGGAACGGCCACGCATCTGTGGCCAGACCGTCGCGGGTTCGGCGGCTGGGGCTGCCGGCCGATCACATGATGCGACGGGCGAGCGTCCGAGCCGAGACACCCTCCAGGAAGAGGTCGCCGGCCTTGTCGAGCTTGGCGCCGTAGTCGCCGTCCTTGGCGATCACTTCGG
>JBKJIL010000083.1:0-24029 GCA_046598435.1 Acidimicrobiales bacterium | reverse complement strand
TCATGTTGGCGGCGTTGAGGTAGTGCTCATGGCCGAGGAACCCATCGCCGATCGATACGAAGCCCATGGCCTCGATGGCCACCGGGTCGGCGAACTGCGGAAGATCCATCAGGCTGGCGGCGAGGAGGTTCTCGGCCCTCGCCTGCTCCTGCGGGGTCACGCCGTCCACGCCGCCGAGATCGATCGGCAGGGCAGGGTCGAAGGCCTTGGGCGGGACCGCCGACGCCACCTCGGTGCCCGTGGTCGCGACGTCGTGGTCATCGTGGCTGACGGCACCCGACGCGTGGGCGTGGGTGCCGGCGGCCAGCATGCCCGGCACGGCCAGCGCGGCCACCACGACGGCGCTCACCCCGATGCGCATGGGCCGCCTGGTGAGCGGACCCTGCCCCAGGTGGAGCAGGTGGGCGCCGGCAGCCACGACCGCGAGGGCGGCCAATCCGGCCGCGAACGCGTCGGCCCGCTGCACTGGCTCCGACACGTCGAGACCGTCGATGAAGGCGATCCCGCTCGTCTTGGCCAGCATCCAGCCCACGAAGATGCCCACGTTGGCCAGGGCGCCGAGGGCGACGATCACCCGGCCCGGCCGCGCCAGCACCAGCGCCCCCCAGCCGAGCTGGACGGCGGCGACGATGGTGAAGGCGACCACCGCCTGGTAGTGCTCGCTGTGGATCCCGATGGCCGCAGCGTGGACCGCGCCGGCGGCCAGAGCGGCGGCGCCGGCGACGGCAAGCCACCCCAGCTCCCCGAGTGCGACCAGCGGAGCGGTCGGGTGAAGCTCACGTTGTACGACGACGGCCACGGCTTCCCCCGGGTTGCGAGTGTCCCGGTGAGCATACGACCAGTCACGTCGTTCTCGAGGGCCGCGGAGCACACCGGACAACTCGGACACGCACAGGATCAGGGTGCTGGTCGGGACGCCACGAGCACGTCGCGGAGGATCGATCGATCGACCCGGTGCACGTACTCGTCGTCACCCGCAGGGCCGAGCTCGAAGCCCGCCTCCTGCACGAGCTCGGCCAGCCGCGGGCGAGCCAGGGTGTGGCGGTTCCAGGCCAGCGCCATGGCTGCGCCGGGCCGGGCCAGGTCGAACCACACCGGCAGCGCCTGACCCAGCAGCCCCGCCGGGCCGCGCGCCAACCGCTCGCCGGCCTCCTGCGCACCGTGCTGCACGCCGTAGGGCAGGTCGCAGACGATGAGGTCCACGCCGCGGGCCTTGAGGTGGGTGCGCGCCGCGACGGTGTCGTCGTGGATGATGTCGACCACTCGATGCGTGCTGCGGTCCTTGGTGCGGCCGTAGGTGACCGTGATGCGATGGGCGGGGGTCTCTCGGCCCTTGCGCAGCTTGGCCTGGTCGAGCTCGTGCTTCAGGCGCTTGTCCTTCATCCAGGTGAGGATGAAGCTCGTGTATGCCTCCACGTCACGCTGATCGAGCTCGATGCCGCAGGCGTCCATCCCGTAGACCACGGCCCGGTTGAGCGATGTCCCTCGCCCACAGGCGGGATCGAGGAGCACCAGGCGCTCGCCGTCGAGGAGGCGGCGAAGGGCGCTGCGCTCGGTCAGCGCGAGGTTCACCAGCAGGTGGGTGAACGCCTCGTTGGTCTTGCCCGAGTAGCGCTGGATGGTGGTGACGTCGTCGTCCATCGCCGCCAGGGGCGCCATCAGCAGCGGACGGAAGAGGTCCTCGGTCAGCTCGAAGAGCGCGTGGAGCGAGGACAGGTTCGCGACCACCTCGAGGTGAGGCGCCTCCATCGGCACGGCCGTGTCGACCACCAGGTAGTCGACGCCGGCGATCCTCGCCCGCTCCGACGACTGGACGATCGACCCCATGCACCCTCGGTCGACGGCCGCCAGCTCGGCGCGAGCGAGCCCGAAGGAGGCCTCGCCGTAGACGCGGTTCGCGTTGGCCTTGAGGAGCAGCGCGTAGCGAGGCACCCTCTTGGTCTAGTCGGACCTCGAGGCACGGCCGACCTTTCTGTGTTACCAATGGTAACCATGATGCGACATCTCGGACATCTCGGACATCTCACCGATCTCCGCCCGTCTGCGCTCCTGACCGCGGCCGGCGGGGAGCCCTCGGGCACCCTCGGCGGCTCGGCCCTCGCCTCGTGGACGCCGCTGTGGACACTGCTCGGCGTGTTCGCGGCGATCCTCGTGGGGTTGGCCGTCGTGGGCTCGCCCTCCGAGCGCCGCTGGCCCATGCTCCAGCCGCTGTCGCGTGTGGCCAACGGCCTGCAGCGCATCACCCGCATCCCCGGCTGGGCCGCCTCCGCCATCGGCATGGCGCTGTTCGGCCTGCTCGTCGCCGGGCAGGGCTTCTACTCCGACGTGTCGTGGCACATCGCCCTCGGCCGGGACGACGAGCTCCTCACCGCACCGCACACCGGCATCCTGGTGGGGCTGCTGATGGTGCTCGGCGGCGCCGTGCTCGGCACGATGATCGCCACCTTCGAGCAGGTGGAGGGTCTGCGCCTGGGTGCCCTGCGGGTGCCCGTCGTGCTGCTGCCGCTGTGGGCGCTGGGCGCGGGTGCGGTGCTCGGCTTCCCCCTCGACGAGGTGTGGCACCAGGAGTACGGGGTCGACGTCACGATGTGGAGCCCCACCCACATGCTCATGATCCTCGGCGCCACCTTCACGGGCCTGGCCGCCTGGCTGATCCTTGCCGGCGCGGGGGTGCGCCCGTCAGACGGGCCGTGGGCCAGAGGCGCCCACGTGGTGTGCGGGTGGCTCACGCTGCAGGGGCTCCTCGCGCCGCAGGGCGAGTTCACCTTCGGCGTGCCGCAGTTCAGCCTGCTCTTCAGCCCCATCCTCATCTGCCTGGCCGCCGGCCTCGGGCTGGTGGCCTTCCGCTTGGTGCACGGCCGGTGGTGGACGGTCGGCCTGGTGGCGGTGAACTTCCTGCTGCAGTCGTCCCAGCTGCTCGACAGCGGCGGCGAGGGCGGCGACCCCGTCGACACCCGCTTCGCGGCCACGTTCCTCGTCAGCGCCCTCGTGGTCGAGCTGCTGGCACGCGTGCTCGGCACCGCCGACAAGACCCGCTTCGCGGTCGCCAGCGGTGTCGGGATCGGCACGCTCGGCCTGGCCGGCGAATGGGTGTGGAACACCGATGCCTGGCAGCCCTGGACCAGCGCGCTGCTGCCCGAAGCCGTCCTCCTCGGGGTGGTGGCGGCCGTCGGTTCCGCCGTGCTCGGGGTGGTCGTGGCCCAGGCCATCAGTGGCGACGCTGACGCACGCCGCGTACCGCCGAAGCTGGTGGCCCTCGCAGGGGTCGCCTGCCTGGCTGTGATCCTGCTCCCGATGCGCCGACCCACGGGCGATGTCGAGGCCGCCGTGCACCTCGTGCCGGCCACCGACGGCACCGCCTACGTGGAGGCCACGCTCAGCCCCGCCGATGCGGCGGACGACGCCTACTGGTTCCAGGCCACCTCATGGCAGGGCGGGGGCCTCGAGCTGTCGGAGATGGAGCCCACCGGTGCGCCCGGTGCCTTCCGGTCCGCCGCGCCGCTGCCGATCGACGGGCTCTGGAAGAGCCTCCTGCGGCTCCACCGGGGGGCCGAGATGATGGCCCTACCGATCTACCTGCCGGCCGACCCAGAGATCGACGAGCCGGCCATCCCCGCCGTCGACCGGACCGCCCGGTTCGCCTCCGAGAAGGAGTACCTGCTGCGGGAGACGCACGACGGCAACGGGTGGCTCTCGCCGGTCATCCACCTCACCTTGGTGGCCGTGAGCGCCATGTGGGCCGCCGCCTTCGTGATCGCCGTCCGTCAGCTCACGCGAGCCGGCGCAGCGGAGGGACCGTCTTCGGGGGCTGCTGTCGCGGCGGGAGCTGGGCGAGGAGCTCCTCACTCGCCAGCGTGATCCGCCGCACCGCGCGCTCGAAGGCCTCCGCCGTGTGGGCGGAGGTCTTCTGCACCCCACTGATCTTGCGGACGAACTGACGGGCGGCGGCCTCGATCTCCTCGGGCGTCGCCTCGGGTTCCAGGCCTCGCAGCGTCGTGATGTTGCGGCACATGTCGGCGATGGTACCGACGTGCCTCGATCAGACGCTGGGGTCGGTGTCGACGGTGGTGTGCACGGCCTCGCTGAACTGGCGCGCGCCGTGGTCGAGCACCCAGTCGTGCCCGAACCGGGCCAGCGGCCGAGCGAGCAGCGCCATCGCCTGCAGCACTCCTTGCCGGGGTGCCAGCTCGGAGACGAGCCGGGCCTGGCAGCCGGTGGGCGTGGCGCTCACCTCCAGACGAGCGTGACCCCGGATGTCGCCGCCCACGGACGCCCGCAGCAACGAGTGCGGCTGCACCTCGTCGATCTGCACGGAGAACCGCACTCGGTACGGCAGCGGCGGCTGCACCGAGCAGTGCCACCGCGCTCCAGGCTCGAAGCTGGCCCCGTCGAGACGGCGCAGCCACGGCCACCAGGTCCGGTAGCTCTCGACCTGGGTGGCCTCGGCCCACAGCTCCGCGGGGGTGAGATCGAACTCGTAGCGACGGTCGCTGGCGATCTCCATGCGCTCAGGCTCGCAGATCCGCTCAGCCGAGGAGGCGCAGCGCGGTGATGGTCAGCATCACCAGGACGGCCACGGCCACCACGCCGACGATGCGGTGGACCTCGCCGGCCAGGCGACGGACGACGGGTCGACCGCTCCCGCGCTGCCGGCCCATCCATGCGCCGAGGTACACGAGCCCGACGAGGACGGTGAAGCCCACCACCGCCCGCACCACCATCAGGTGGTCCCGTCGCGCTGCGTCGTCGTCCCATGGGCCACCGAGCGACCCTATCGGCAGCAGTCTGGGCGTCGGCATGCCAGCATGCCCGTCCATGACCACCCGACCTGAGGACCTCGGCCTCTCGAGCGACCGCCTCGCTCGAGCCGATGCCGCCATGCGCGCCTACGTCGACGCCGGCAAGCTGCCCGGCGTCCAGACCCTGATCAGCCGCCGGGGCCAGCTCGTGCACCGCGATTGCTACGGACTCGCCGACGTCGAGGCGGGGCGGGCCGTGCAGCCCGACACGCTCTATCGGATCTACTCGATGACCAAGCCCATCACGAGCGTGGGCCTGATGATGCTCTATGAGGAGGGGGCCTTCCTCCTCGAGAACCCGGTGCACCGGTTCATCCCGGAGTTCGCCGACATGCAGGTGTGGGACGGCGGCACGGCCGATGCCCCCCGCACCCGGCCCGCGACGCGCCCGGTCACGGTGCACGACGTGCTCACCCACCTCTCGGGGCTCACGTACGGCTTCCACTTCCAGCACCCGCTCGACGAGCTCTACCGCCGCAACGGCCTGGGCGACTTCAGCGAGCCGAGCTACGACCTCGCCGAGGGCATCGCCCGGATGGCATCGCTCCCCCTGCTGTTCGATCCGGGCACGCGCTGGAACTACTCGATGTCCACCGACGTGTGCGGCCGGCTCATCGAGGTGATGAGCGGCCTGCCCCTCGACCAGTACCTACGTGAGCGCGTGCTCGGCCCGCTGGGCATGCACGACACCGCCTTCCATGCCCCGGAGGCGGACCTCGGTCGCTGCTCGCCGCTCTACACGCGGGGCACCGACGGCGGCCTGCATCGCATGGCCGGCCCGGAGGCGATGGTGCAGCCCAGCAAGTTCCTCTCGGGTGGTGGTGGGCTGGTGGGGACGGCCGACGACTACCTCCGCTTCTGCCACATGCTCCTCGGCGGCGGTGCGCTCGACGGCGTGCGGCTGCTCGGTCCCCGCACGGTGGCCTACATGGCTCGCAACCACCTGCCCGGCGGCAAGCTGCTGAACGAGCTGGGCCAGTCGACGTTCTCCGAGGCCGCCATGGAGGGCACCGGCTTCGGGCTCGGGTTCTCCACCGTCGAGGACGCCGCCGCCCTCCAGAACCTGGCCAGCGAGGGCGAGTTCTCCTGGGGCGGCGCCGCCAGCACCGCCTTCTGGGTCGACCCCGCCGAGGAGATCTGCGTGGTGTTCATGACGCAGCTCCTGCCGAGCAGCACCTACCCGATGCGCCGCCAGCTTCGGGCGGCGGTGCTGCAGTCGGTCATCGACTGACGTTCCGGCTCGCCCGACGGACCAGACGCACGCTGACGAGCAACGTCAGCACCCACACCGCTGCCATCACGAGGAGCACGCCGGCGCCGTAGTCGCGGGGCAGCAGCGACGGGTTGCTCGGACGACGCCCGTAGCCGCGCACGAAGGGCCACGACACCAGGGCCACGACCCCGGTCGTGGCCAGGCCCCACCGCACGGCTGGCCACGTCGGTGGTGGCACCAGGCGCCGGACGACCAAGCCGACGAGCAGCACCAACGGGAGCACGACAGCGTCGTGGACCACCGCGCTCCCCGCGATCCAGCGAGCCAGCTCGGCGGGGTGGGTCCGGCCGCGCTCCAACCATGCACCCCGCATCCCCCACGCCACGACGGGGACACCCAGGGCCAGACCGACCCAGAGACCGGGGCCGGCGTGGTCGTGGGCCGGGACGCGGGCCGGGACACGGATTGGGACACGGGCTGGCCCGGCGTCGGGAGCAGCGGCCGGGACGTCGGTCATCGCACCTCCAAGATGGCCAGCCACTTCGTCTGGGTGACCCCCGGGCGGTTGGGTCCGATGAGCCGGGCCGGGAACCCGTGGTCGAGGTGCAGCGCCTCGCCGTCGAGCTCGAGAGCCACGAGCGTGTCGGCGTCCGCGGCTTGACGGTGGTTCAGCTCGGAGCGGCTGTAGAGGCCGCCGCGCTGCAAGGAGCGCACCTGCACCTCCGCGCCGTCGGCGGCACCCGCCAGGGCCAGGAGGTCGCGCACCGGCACCCCCCGCCACCGAGCGGAGGCCGACCACCCCTCCACGCAGGCGATCGGGAGCTCGGCTTCCCGCTGCGGCATGGCCCGCAGGTCGGCCAGCGACAACGAGAGCGGTCGGGCGACCGCACCGGTGACCGCCAGGCGCCACGTCGTGGCCATGGCTGCCTCCACCACCCGCGCCGCGGCCGCCGTCTTGTTCACCGGCACGCCCTGCGGGCCGGTGCCGGCCCGACGCTGGGCCAGGAAGGAGACGGGCGACAGCCAGCTGACGCTCCCCCCGGCGGTGCCGACGGCGAGCAGCGCGCTGGTGACGGCAAGCCCGCCGAGGAAGGCTCGCCGGTCGCCGCGGTCGGCGGGTGACGACTCGGGCAAGCGCAGGGCCCGCCGTGACGTCGCCCAGGTCGCCCCCACGTGCACGACGAGGGCGCCCACCATGATCCAGGCCGCCCACAGGTGCGCCTTCGGGAAGAAGAAGGTCCACGGGTACCAGCGCGCCACGTTGGCGATGCCGGAGAGCAGCAGGAACACCGAGCCCCCGACGAGCGGGATGAGCGCCAGGCGCTCGAGTGCGTGGCCGATCGAGCGGACGGGCGGCCACTCGAGGAGCTTGGGCGCCACCACCCACAGCTTGGCCAGCAGAAGCGGCACCGTGGCCATGCCGGTGACGACGTGGAGGCCCTGGGTGACGCGGTACAGCCCGGCCGGGCGGGCGGGCACCGTCAGCCAGCTGGGCTCCTGCTGGAGCACGTGGGAGTAGGCGCCGGTGAGGGCACAGATGGTGAAGGCCACACCAAGAGCGAGCCCCAGACGGGCCGCCACCCGCTCGTCGTGGAGGGGGCTGGTGAACCGTTGCTGCAGCGACCGCATCACCTCGCCGGGGTCCGGTCTCATGGCCGCAGGGCCCGCCCGAACCAGCGGTGGCCGGCGGTGTCGAAGCCATCGGGACGCAGCCCGGCGGCCGTCGCCACCGCTGCCCAGCCGTCGACGCCGACGACGGCCCACGCGAACCACGGTCCGGTGTGGGCACCTGTCTCGACCCGCACGGTGAGCGGCGAGGTCGCCTCTCCGGGTGCCGCCACCTCGGCCATCACGAGACCTCCGGGGCGCACGAGCGCGCGACAGCGACGGAGCAGGAGCACCGGATCGCCCCCGATTCCCACGTTGCCGTCGAGCAGGAGCGCCGTCCCCCACCGCCCCTCACCAGGGAGCGGGGCGAACACCGATCTGCGCAGCACCGGAGCACCCCGGCGGGCCGCTTCGTCGCTCGCCGCTGGAGCCGGGTCGATGCCCAGGGCCACCCGGCCGGAGGCGGCCAGCGCCTGGGGCACGCGACCGGGGCCGCAGCCGATGTCGAGCACGGGGTCCGGGAGCCGGGCCAAGAGGGCGGCTTCGTGGTGATCGGGCTCTGTCCGCCATCGCCGCAGGTCGAGCTCGATGGTCCCACCCCCGTCGACGCGCAGCACCGCTGTCATGCCCGCACGCCGGCCACGGCTCCGACCGCCGCCGCGAACGCCCCGTCCGGGCAGGCGGCGGCGACGGCCAGGGCGTCGGCCCATGCGTCCACGTCGCGCACCACGGGGAGCGCGGTCGTGCGCAGACCGAGCCGCCGCAGGCGCTCGAGCTGACGACGACCGGTGTCGCCTCGACTGGTGGCGATCCCTTCGAACAGGCCCTCTGCTCGGCGCTCGAGTCCCAGCGCCCACCACCCCCCGTCCTCGGCCAGGCCAAGCACGGCCTCGGTCGACGGAGCGCTCAGGAGCCCCATCGCGGTGGCCAGCTGCCGGGCGTCGACCTGCGGGGTGTCCATCCCGATCTGGAGCGTCGGCCCCGTGGTGGCCCGCCAGGCCGCGTCCAGCCGCGCCGACAGGTCGCCCTCGCCCTGAGGCACCAGCACCACACCGGGCGGGCACCACGAGCCCGGGCGGCCGTCAAGGGCGACGACGACCCGGTCGGCGCCGCTGGCCAGCGCCGCGACCAGGGTGTCGGCGAGGGCCGCTTCGGCGATGGCGGCCGCCTCCGACGGCTCGCACGGGGGGCACAGGCGGGTCTTGACGCGGCCGGGCACTGGTTCCTTGGCGAGCACGAGCAGGTCCACGCCTGGATCCTGCACTGATCTCCACTCGCCGACATGGGATGCCGGCTGTTGTTCCGTCCGTCGTAAGCACTTCCCGCCGTAGCCTCGATGCGTGGTGGACGAACCGGTGCGCATCCTCGTGGTGGACGACGACGTCGACGTGTCAGAGGTGGTCGAGCGCTACCTGCGCCGGGAAGGCTTCGAGGTGGAGACGGTCGCCGACGGTCGCACCGCCGTGGACCGGGCGCTGGCCGACCCCCCTGACCTCGTGGTGCTCGACCTGATGCTGCCTGGTCTCGACGGCCTCGAGGTGTGCCGCCGTCTGCGTGCCCTCGCCCCCATCCCCGTGATCATGCTCACCGCCCGCGGCGACGAGTCCGACCGGGTGATCGGGCTCGAGCTCGGTGCCGACGACTACGTCGCCAAGCCGTTCTCGCCCAAGGAGCTGGTGGCGCGCGTGCGCGCCGTGCTCCGGCGCGCCAAGGGCCCCCTGGCCAGCACGCCCTCGGGCCCGCTCGTGCTCGAGGACGGCGACCTGGTCGTCGACGTCGCCGCCCGTCAGGCCCGGCTCGGTGGCGAGGTGGTGCCGCTGACCGCGCGCGAGCTCGAGCTGCTCGTGTTCCTCATGCGCCACCCGCGCCAGGCCTTTCGACGAGAGGACCTGCTCCAACAGGTGTGGGGCACCCGCTACGGCGACACCTCCACCATCACCGTCCACGTCCGTCGTCTCCGGGAGAAGGTGGAGCCCGACCCCTCCCATCCGGCGAGGATCGCCACCGTGTGGGGCGTGGGGTATCGCTGGGAGGGGCTCGTCCCGCTGGTGACCTCGTGACGGCCCGTCACGGGCTGCGGGTGGCCGTGACGGTCGTGCTCGGCCTGGCCATCGCCGCGGTGGCGACGCTGGCGGCTGCCCTTCCGAGAGCCGACGCCGTGCAGCTCGTGACCCTCTCCTTCGGCGGCGCCTTGGCCGCCTACGGAGTGGGCCGGGCGCTGCTGCAGCGGAACCACTCGCCGGTCATCGTGGCCGTCATCCCCGTGCTGTCCGTGGGCCTCGGCGCCTTGGCCGCGGCCCAGGCCATGTTCGTGTCGACCCACGACCTCTCGGCGCTGGTGGTCGTGATCGTCGGCGCCGGCACGGCCGGGGTGCTCGGCGCCCTGGCGCTGGCCCAGGAGCTGGAGGCCGCCGGGCGACGAGCCGACGAGGCCGCGAGCCGCGAACGGGCGCTGGAGCGCAGTCGTCGTCAGCTGGTGGCGTGGGTGAGCCACGACCTGCGCACTCCCCTGGCCGGCATCCAAGCCATGGTGGAGGCGCTCGACGACGGTGTGGTGCACGAGGAGGCCGACGTGCACGCCTACTACGGTCGGCTCAGCGCCCAGACCACACGCCTGGCCCACCTGGTGGACGACCTCTTCGAGCTCAGCCGCATCGAGGCCGACGCCCTGGACCTGACGCTCGAGCGGGTGTCCTTGGGTGAGCTCGTGTCGGACGCGGTGGCGTCGGCCAGCGTGCTGGCCGACGCCAAAGGGGTACGGGTGGACGGCCAGGTGGCACCCAAGCCCCCCGAGGTGGCGGCGTCGTCGCGCGAGCTCACCCGGGTCATCCAGAACCTCCTCGACAACGCCATCCGCCACACGCCAGCCGGCGGCTCGGTGAGCGTGCTGGTGGGTCGCGACGATGAGCACGCCGAGGTCTCCGTGGTCGACGGCTGCGGAGGGATCGCCGCCCACGACCTCGACCGCGTGTTCGATCTCGCCTACCGGGGTGATACCGCTCGCACGCCCGGCTCCGGCGGCGGAGCGGGGCTGGGCCTGGCCATCGCTCGAGGGTTCGTGGAAGCGCACCAGGGTGACATCGCCGTGCGCAACGAGGGCGACGGCTGCCGGTTCACCGTGCGGCTGCCCCTCGCCTGAGCCACGGGGGTCGGCTACTGCGTCGCCGCGGCCGCGGTCAGGTCGAAGGGCTCCTCGGCGACGAAGGCCAAGGCCTTCGCGGCGCGTGCGGGACTGGCGACGATGTGGCGAACGTCGCCCAGCCGAGCACCCCCCACCACCTCTGGTGACAGGTCGCTGCCCGCGCAGGCGGCGACGGCGAGGTCGAGGACCGTGCGGGGCGAGCCCGACGCGACGTTGAGGGGCCCGTCGTAGGCATCGTCGACCGTCAGCGCCAGCACGTTGGCACGAGCCACGTCGTGCACGTGAACGAAGTCGCGCGTCTGGCCACCGTCCTCGAGCACCCGTGGCGCCTCGCCCCGCGCCACGCACGATCGGAACAGCGAGGCCACCCCGGCATAGGGGGTGTCGAGCGGGCACCGGGGCCCGTACACGTTGTGGTAGCGCAGTGCCGTGACGGCGGAGCCGTGCTCGCGGCCGTAGACCGAGCACAGGTGCTCCTGGTGGAGCTTGGTGGCGGCATAGGTGTTGCGGGGGTCGGTCGGGGCCGTCTCGTCGACCGCCGCCCAGACCATGGCTGCTCCGCACACGGGGCAGGGGGGCTCGAACCGACCGCGCTCCAGATCGCTGACGGCGCGCGGCCCCGGGCGCTGGTCGCCGTGCTCGACGCACCGGTACCGACCCTCGCCGTAGACCACCATCGAGGATGCGAGCACGATGCGGCCCGTGAAGCCGAGGTGGTGCAAGGCCCAGAGACCGGCCGCCGTGCCGACGTCGTTGTCCTCCACGTACGCCCGCACGTCGGCGAAGTCCACCCCGAGGCCCACGCGAGCGGCCTGGTGGCACACGGCGTCGATGCCCCGCGCCGCCACCTGCCACGCGGCCGGGTCGCGCACGTCGCCGAGATGGGTCTCCACGTCGGCGCGCCACCACGGGGGTGGGCTGCCGCCGTGCGCCACCAGTGAGTCGAGCACGACGACGTCGTGGCCCTCGTCCACGAGCTGGTCGACGATGTGCGACCCCACGAACCCGGCGCCGCCGGTGACGAGCACCCTCATGCCAGCGCCGCCGCCGTCGCGAGCACCACGGCCCGCAGTCGTGGGAGGTGCGCGGCGAAGACGGCGAACACGGTCTCCTGGTCCACGGGCGTCACCTCGGGGTGATCGTCGAGGCCGACGTCGTGGTCGGTGACCAGCCCGACGGCGCCGTAGGCCAGATCGAGCTCACGGGCGATCACGGCCTCGGGGTACTGCGTCATGTTGATGAGATCCGCGCCCATGGCGCGGTACCAACGCGACTCGGCGCGGGTGGCGAACCGCGGCCCGTTGATCACCACCACCGTGCCGCCGTCGTGCGCCGGTTCACCTCGGGCGGCCGCTGCGCGCAGCGCCGCCCGCCGCACCGACGCGTCGTAGGGATCGGCGAAGGCCGCGTGCTGCGGTCCGTCCGTGAAGGTGTCGTGGATCGTGTCGGCCCGCCCGGTGGTGCGGTCGATCAGCTGGTCAGGCACGACGAGCTGCCCTGGGGGAAGGTCGGCCACCAAAGAGCCGCAGGCGAAGGAGGCGACGACGCTCCGCACGCCGAGGGCGCGCAGGGCCCAGAGGTTGGCCCGGTGGTCGACCGCGTGCGGGGGCAGCCGGTGCCCGGCGCCGTGGCGGCTGAGGAAGGCCACCGCCACGCCGTCGATCCGCCCGACGGCCACCGGGCTCGACGGCGCGCCCCACGGGGTTTCGACATCGATCAGCTCGACGTCGCCGCCGAGCTCGTAGAACCCAGATCCGCCGATGACGGCGACAGTGGGATGGACGGTGGGGTGAACGCTGGCTGTGTCCACGTGGCCGGTCACCACTTGCTCCGCAGCCACGCCTGCAGGACGAGGGCCACCCCGGCCTGGGCGGCCAACCAGACCCGGCGGTCGCCCGGCGCAGCCAGGGCCAACCACGGGACGAAGGGCAGCCAGATCCGCTCCACCTCGCCCTTCGACAGCATCGACGCGTCGACGGCCACGACCACGGCCAGCCCCGCCAGGGGCAGCAACGAGGCGGCGTCTCGCCACCGGCGCAGGGCCCAGGCCAGCCCGACGACCGTTGCTGGGCCGACGGCCAAGGCCAGCGCCGCCGGGTTGCCGACCAGCGCGAAGTACCGGCCTGGTCGCTCTGCGGCCACGCCGTCGAGGTAGGCCAGCCGCGTGGCGTGCAGCCCGTCGAGCCACCAGAACCCGCTCACCACCGCTGTCGTGACGAACACGACCAGCACGCCCACGGCGAGGAGGGCGGCGCTCAGCGGCCGGCGCCGGACCAGCAGGACCGCCGCCGGGATCCCCACCACCGCCAAGCCGCCGTAGGTGAGGAGCAGCCCCAGCCCCAATGCCATCCCGCCTCCGAAGGCGGCCATGCGCGCACGAGTCGGGGACGATCGTCCGCTGACGACCACCGTCGCCCCGACGGTGAGCACGGCGGCGAAGAGGGCGTCGGCGGAGGTGCCCGCCCAGATGGCGGCCGGAAGCAGCACCAGGGCTGGCGCGGCACGGCGAGCGACGGCCTCCCCGGCCACGGCCCGAGCGGCCACCAGCACAGCCCCCACCGCCACACCCCAGCCCGCCACCACGAGCGCCGCGAACCAGCCGGCGCCCGACAGCCCGACTGCATCGAGCGCCCACGGCACGAGGGGCGCACCGGGCGGGTGGCCCTGGACGTGGATCGGCGAGCCGTTCAGGCGCTCGACGAACGTGCGCAAGAACTCGCCGGCGTCGCCGATGCCGGCCGCGAAGGGCTCGTACTCATGGCGGGTGGTGAGCGGAGCGGTGAGGGCGTCCCACCCGTCCGACGCGGCCAGCGCCGTCGTCCACGCGATGGCCGAGAGGCCGGTGACGACCACCAGCGGCGACCATCGCAGGCGCGTGGCTGCCTGCGGGCCCCAGCGCACCACCAGCACGGCGATCAGTGCGGGGACGACGAGCGCGGCCTGCGGTCGCCACACCCAGTGCCCCACCAGCGGGGCGGCGTTGACGGCCAGGCCCCGACCAGAGATGGCGACGCTCCCCCACCGCAGCGCCACACCCACCAGGGCCACCCACGCGACGACAGCCGCCACCGTGAGCCCGTCCGGACCGGTTCGGCCATCGCTGGCCGGGCCCACGCTGGTCGGCGCGTCGGGGCCCAGGGCTGCTGGCATGGTGGTCGGCGACGCCATCGGGCGCACGCTACGACGATGTCCGATGCGCCAGCATCACCGACGGCGAGTGTTCCGCGCTCCGTAACCCCCGGAGGTGCGAGCATGCCTGCGATGGTCGACTCCTCCCGTGTGGCGCTCGTCGACGTGATCCTCCCCGCCCTCGACGAGGCCGCCGCGCTGCCCGGCGTGCTGGCCGGACTGCCCTCGGGGTATCGCGCCATCGTCGTCGACAACGGCTCAGCCGACGGCACCGGTGACGTGGCCCGTGGGCTCGGCGCCACGGTCGTGCACGAGCCACAGCGCGGCTTCGGGGCTGCCTGCGCGGCTGGCCTGGCCGTGGCCACCGCGGACGTCGTGGCGTTCTGCGACGCCGACGGCTCGCTCGATCTGGCCGACCTGCCGGCCGTGTGCGGACCTGTGCTGCGGAGGGAGGCCGAGCTGGTGCTGGGCGCTCGGCGGCCCACCGGGCGGGGGGCGTGGCCGGCCCACGCCCGCCTCGCCAACCGCTACCTGGCTCGGCGGCTGCGGCGGGCCACAGGCGCCGCCCTGAGCGACCTCGGGCCCATGCGGGCGGCCCGCCGGGAGGCCCTGGTGAGCCTCGCCGTGCAGGACCGGCGCTTCGGGTGGCCGCTCGAGCAGGTGCTGCGCGCCGGCGCAGCCGACTGGCGCATCGTCGAGGTGGCGGTGCCCTACCGCGCCCGCACCGGTCGATCGAAGGTGACCGGCACCGTACGGGGCACGGTGCGGGCCGTCCGCGACATGGCCGCGGTGCTGGACGAGCTGGGCTGACCCGCCCACCGGGCTCCCCACCCCCGGGAATGGTTGTGTGCGCAAGTGTGTTGACGGGGGCATGCCTGCCATCACCGTGGACGACGTCCTCGTCCTCCCCCGCGTCGCCGACCCGGACCACGCCACCACCATCGAGCGCCCCGTCACATCCCTCACCACCGCGCCCCGCGGCGTCGAAGGCGAGGGGTTCCCCGTGAAGCGCGCCTTCGCCGGGGTGGACGTGGCAGCTCTCGACCCGTTCGTCCACATGGACCAGATGGGTGAGGTGGAGTGGGAGCCCGGGGCCGCCAAGGGCACCTCCTGGCACCCCCATCGAGGGTTCGAGACCGTCACCTACATGCTCGACGGCACCTTTCAGCACGAGGACTCCCACGGCGGCGGCGGCGTCATCAGCGACGGCGACACCCAGTGGATGACCGCCGGCGCCGGGCTGCTCCACAAGGAGGCCCCGCCGGCCGACGTGGTGGCCCGCGGCGGGCTGTTCCAGGGCGTCCAGCTCTGGGTGAACCTGCCGTCGCGCCTCAAGATGGCCGCGCCGCGCTATCAGGACATCAGGGCTGGCGAGGTCACGCTGCTCACCTCGCACGACGGCGGCGCCCTCCTGCGGGTGATCGCCGGTGAGGTCGGCGGGTTCGACGGCCCCGGGATCACCCACACCCCCATCGCGCTGCTCCACGCCACCGTGTCAGCCGGCGCGCAGCTCCGCCTGCCGTGGCGGAGCGACTTCAACGCCCTCGTGTGGGCCTTCTCCGGTACCGGAACCGTCGGGGCCGCCGAGCGCCCGATCCACGGTGGCCAGCTGGCCGTCCTGGGCGCGGGTGACGTCGTCACCGTCAGCGCCGCGGCCACGCAAGACCCGCACACGCCGGCGCTCGAGGTGCTCGTCCTGGGCGGGTTGCCCATCCGTGAGCCCGTGGCCGCCTACGGTCCCTTCGTGATGAACACCCGCGCCGAGCTCCAACAGGCCTTCGACGACTTCAACGCCGGCCGCCTCGGTCGGGTGCCCGCCGAGCCACACCCCGGCCACGAGGTGCGCTGATGGGGCTGCGCGTCGTTGCCGGGCTGCTGGCCATCGTCGTCGGTGCGGTCTGGGCGCTGCAGGGCCTCGACGTCGTGCAGGGATCGCCCATGACGGGTCAGGGTGAGTGGATCGTGTTCGGGGTCGCCCTCATGGGGCTCGGCGTGGCGCTGCTCGTCGGCGCCCGGCGACTGCGCGATCTCGACTGATCCAACCCCGCCGGGGACACCTGGCGCTCAGGAGGAGGCGGGGTCGTCCGTCCACGGGTGGTCGGCGCGGGGGTCCGGCGAGCGACGTGTGCACACCGGGGAAGCTCCGGTGATCTCCTCGTCCTTCAGGACTGTGGGCGGTGCGGTTCGGAGTGGTCCCAGTCGGCCAAGAGGGTGCGCAGGGCGGTGAGGAGCACGAGGGGCTGGTCGAGCATGGCGTGGTGGCCGGCCTCGGGGAGCTCGATGACGGGGGCCACCCGGCCGAGCGCCTCGTACGTGGCGGCGCCGATGTCCTCGGTCACGAGCCCGTGCTCGGAGCGAAGCAGCGCGAACCGACAGCGCACCTCGCCGAGGTAGGGCCGAGCGATGCCGCGCATCCCCCCGGCGAACTGAGCGAACACGTTGCGGTCGAACTTCCACTGGAAGCCGCCGTCGACGGCGCGGAGCGACCGACGTCCGACGTGGTCCATGACGAAGTCGCAGTAGTGCTCCTGGGGCGGCACCGTGCGGAAGCGGGACAGCGCTTCGTCCACCGACGCATAGGTGCGGAGGCTGCCGAACGCCTCCTTCAGGCGGTACGACTCGACCTCCGGGTCGGGCTCGGTCACCGGTGAGTCGCACACGATCACTCCGGTGAGGCGCTCGGCGTGCAGCGCCGCGGTGGCGATGGTGACGAAGCCGCCCATCGAGTGGCCGATCACGACCGGCTTGCCCACGAGCTCACCGTCGGCCGCCACCGCCATGACCTCGGCGGTCCACTGCTCGATGTCGTACACGTCACGGTGGCCGCTGTCGCCGTGACCCGACAGGTCGATTGCCACCACGCGGAACTCGTCCGCGAAGGTGGCTGCCACGTGCGTCCACCAATGGGCGTGGGCCCCGCCGCCGTGCACGAACACCAGCCCTCGCCGGCCGGGCTGACCCCAGGCCAGGTAGTGGATGGACGTCCCGTGCACCTCCACGAACCGATCGGTGACGGGCACGGCCAGCGAGCGAGCGAACCAGGCGGGGGCGCCGCCGAGAGGCGTGATGTCAGGCGACGCGGTGGACACCTCGGCACGATACGCGGCGACGGCAACCTCCGGCGACGGCGGCGATCTTCCTCACCCGATGGCGGCCAGCGCGACCATGGGGATCGGCACGAGATCGGGGACGACCGCGCTCGGCTCGTCGGCGATGCCGTGGCCCATGATCCCCTCGCGTCGGGCGGTGCGCACCGAGGCGTCCACCGTGATGGCGATGCCGGTGCCGGTGATCACGAGGCTGACGAGCTGCTTCACGGCCACGTACACCTGGAGCGGGAGCGCCAGGAGCAGGGTCAGCGAGGTGATGGCGAGGGCGCCGTTCACCCCGGCCCAGAGGAAGGTGAGACTGCGGAAGAGGCGCACCACAGACGGTCGCACCATCACGTCGTCCGGGACCGGCCAGAACTCGAGGGCCAACCGCTCCACGAGGGGCTGACCAACCCACACCGAGACGAGGAACACCGCCGCCATGACCACCGCCCCCAGGACGGGCTGGGCGAAGTACACGAAGCTGCTGCCGGTCGCCGTCGCCAGACCCGTCCGAACGGTGAGGCCGATCACGCCGAGCAGCAGCAGAGGCGGCACCGGGCGGCGGCTCACCAGGCGCCGGGCCAGCGCCAGGTAGGACCAGCCGAGCGCACTCAGGAGGGCGGCGCCCAAGCCGACCAGCACCAGCATGACGTAGAAAAGCGCCGTCGGGATCAGCGACGCCTCCATCAGGTGAGGTCCGGCCCGCCGCACCACGGTGACGAACACCGCCGTCTTGGACAGCGGGCCCTCAGTCGTCGCCTCGCGCGCGTTGGTCACGCTCACCCTGTCGGCGGCGCCCGCCACCGGCTTGAGGGCTGGGCCCAGCCGAGCGGCCGCTCCTGTCACGAGAATCGGGACATGGTTCCCGAATCGGTGACACGGCGCCGAGCGCAGCCCGCCCGGGCCGACGGGTGTCACCGGTTCCGGGTCATCGTCCCCGGATCCGTGACACGACGCTGAGCGCTCGTCACCCGGAGCGCGCCGCGCGGCCGCCCGCGCCACCAGGTCGTCGGGTGGTCGGCCAGCGTCAGCGCCTCAGGCGACTCGACGACCCCGTGCGGAGGGACAGCCTGCGCCAACCCGGAGGCGCGGAGACCGACGAGCTCGGCCCGTTCGGCGACGGGCACGCGGGTCGCCCCCGCGCAGACGTCGTCGCCCCAGTTCGAAAAGACGAGCTGCCGGCGCTCCGCATCCCAGGTCACACGTGGGAACTGACCGCTCCCCGAGGTGGAAGCAGACGCTCCGATCGGGTTGACCGCGTCCCGCCCGGGGCCGTCAGTCGACGTGCAGGGCCTCGCCGGCTGGCGTGCGCGCGGCACGCGCAGCGGGTGCCAGGGCGACCAGCGCAGCCAGAATGAGCGCCAGCGGCACCAGAAGGACCAGAGCGAGAACGGGCACCTCCGGACCCGGTGACACACCGAGCCCGTCGGCGAAGCGAAGCCACGTCCATCGACCGGCGCCGATACCCAGGGGGAGGCCCACCGCCGCCACGGCGATCATCAGCGCCGTGGCGTGCGACGCCACCAGCGCGGCCACCTGCGTGCGGGTGAAGCCGAGCGCCTTGAAGGTCGCCAGGTCGTGACGACGGTGCACCACATCGGTGTGCAGGGCGTGGGCCAGAGTGCCCAGTGCGGCCAGGGCGATGACGCCGCCGATGAGCGCCGGGAGGCCCCCCAGGCCCTCCAGATCGGCGAGGTCCGACGGCTGTTCCGGCTCGTACACGGCCCCGAAGGGAGCGCTGAGGACCGCGGCACGGCGGGCGCTCCCGTCGTCGTCGCCCGTGAACTGAAGCAGGACGGCGTCTGCCTCGGCGTCGGGATCGAGGCGCCGATACCCTTCGAGGGTGAGGGCGGCGCCCCGGCCGAGCCCTGCCGCGAATCCACCTCCCGGTAGCACCCCGCGCCCCACCACCTCCATGGGCAGCACGCGGTCACCGAGCCCGACATCGACGTGGTCGCCGACCTCGAGCCCGAGGTCCCGGAGGGTGCGTGAGCCAAGCAGGAGGTCGGTGGCATCGGTCGGCTCCCGGCCTTCGATCACCACCGGAGCGATGCTGCCTTGCCGGATCCCGATGGCCAGCGCGTCCACCACCTCCTGCCCATCGATCTGGATCCGGCCCGTCGTGGCCACCGCCACGGCCTGAACACCGGACTGGCCCTCCAGCCGGTCGGCCTCCGAGGTCAGGTCGGGCGCGAACGCGTCGCCGATCTGGACATCCCATCCCCACCCGTAGAGCCGGGGCTCACCGAAGAGCTGCTGCAGGCTGGTTCCGAACGACAAGAGGGTCACAACCGCGACGAGCCCCACCACTCCCGTCACGAACGTGGTGCGGTTCGACGCCGCTCGAGCGTCTTCCCCGCTCGGGACGGCCATTCGGGCACCGAGCCCGACGGGTACGGGCAGAGGCAACCGGCTCACCGCGCCGGCGAGGCGGGACGGTGTCCGCCTGGAGGCCGGCGCGTCACCACGGTGGAGGCGTAGGAGTCCAGACAGGACCGTGGCCACCACCATCCCGGCGACCACGGCCAGCGCGCCCCCACCGACGTAGGCGATGTTCACCTTCAGCCCGCCCGGGTCGAGGTCGCGAGCGGTCCCGACCGGTCCGAGCGGGGAGACAGCGACGGCGACGATGGCGGCCACCACGGCCGCAGAGCCCGTGACGATCGCCATTCGGGCCGCTGCGAGCAGGCGGAGGTCACCACCGGTGACACCGAGCGCGACCAGCCGGTCGTGCAGGGCCCGGTCCGCCGCGCGCTGGCGGGCGAGCGCCTGGACGACCAACAGGACCGAGGCGGCGGCGACCACGGCCGCCAGCGCACGGAGGGCGGTCGCCTGGATCTCAGAACCGCGCTCGACCGCCTCGCTCATCTCGACGCGGGTTGCGGTGACGACCTGCTCACCCCCGGCCAGGCGCACGACCCTCCGCTGGAACGCGGCTGCTTCAGCGGGTCCGCCCTCGAGACGCACGGCGATGATCTCGGCCCCCCCTGGGTGCTCGACGGCATAGCGCGGGGCCAGTAGCGCCATCCCGGGGAACCCTGCGCCTGTGGGGGGCAGACCGCCTTGCATCGCAATGATGCCGACCACCGTGAACCCTGCCGGCAGGGGCGCCTCGGCGTCAGCGTCGGTGGGCACGGCGGGGCGCATCGTGACATCGAGCTGGTCGCCCACACGTAGCCCAAGCTGCTCGGCGGCCAGAACCGACAAGGCGATCTCGTCGGTCGCCGTGGCGAGCCGCCCGTCGAGGACCCGGGCGCCGTTGAGCTCGGTACCGAAGCGGCCGTCGGGGCTGGACAGCGGCATGAGATCGTTCACGCCAAGCGGCGCCCCCGACGGCTGGGTGCCGTCCGGGAAGTAGTACCGCACGCTTGCCGAGTCGAGTACCTCGGGGAGGGCGGCGACCGCCTCGAACTCGACCACTCCGCTCAGGTTCTCAGGCGTCGTCCCGCCATTGGCGAAGAGGACGTCGAAGGCCGCGGAACGCACGAGAAACCGCTCATGGGCCGTCTCCGTCCGACGGGCACCGGCGAGAAGACCGATGGCGACGCCGCCCACGGCCCCGACGACCAGCGCGGTCGCAGCCCAGCCGCGCCAGCCAGCCCGCGCCTCGGCCCGCACCAAGTAGCCGACGAACGATCTCACCGAGCGATGATCCCCTGGATCCCCGGCCCCGGGAAGCCGACTGGCCTCCCCACACGAGGGGTTGCTAGTACCACCGGCCGACGCCTGGGCCGCTACTTCAGTGCATCACGCGGCCGGACGTCGTCGATCACCCGGATGTCCGCCGCATGGCGAGGCGGAGCGACGACCGTGGAGCGCGCCCTCTGGGGGTGACGCTCGACGCTCACGACCCGCCGATCTCTGGCGCCGCCGGTCGCCCCTGATCGGATGGTCGGGACGCTCGACAGCTGGTGACCGGTCTGCGGCCTTGCGCCCGTGCGACAGGATCGTCGGCCCGTTGAGGCCGATCGCTCCCCGCATTCGGCTGGCGTGATCTGGTTCGCTCCACGACGATGCCGGGATGACGGGCGCCGGGGATCGCTACGACGACATCGGCCGCTCGTACGCCAGGACACGCCGAGAGGATCCTCGCATTGCGGCGCAGATCCACTCGGCCCTCGGTATGGGCTCAGTCGTCAACGTCGGAGCCGGGTCAGGGAACTACGAGCCGATCGAGCGTGATGTGGTCGCGGTCGAGCCGTCGATGCGGATGATCGCCCAGCGTGGCGGCCGGCCCGCGCCGGTCGTGCGCGGTGTGGCCGAGTCCCTGCCGTTCGCCGATCAGTCATTCGATGTCGCGATGGCGGTGCTCACCATCCACCATTGGTCCGATCCGGCCGCGGGGCTCCTGGAGATGAAGCGGGTCGCGGGCCGCCAGGTCGTGTTCTTCTTCGAGTCGCTGCAAACGCACGACTTCTGGGCCCTCGAGTACTTCCCGGCTGCGTTGTCACTCCCGACCGAGCAGAACCCCCCGGGCGAACGGTTGCTCGAGGAACATCTCGACGTGCGAGAGGTCCGACCGGTACTCGTACCCCGAGATTGCCTTGACGGATTCGGTGTGGCGTTCTGGGCTCGGCCCGAGGCTTACCTCGACCCGGAGGTGCAGGACGGGATGTCCTGGCTTGCGATGCTGCCCGACGGTGAGCGACAACGGGGTGCCGCCCGACTCCGTGCAGATCTCAGTACCGGCGCGTGGGATCGACAGCACGGCCACCTACGGCAACAAGAGCTCTTCGACGGTGGCTACCGCATCGCGATCGCGGGCTAGCAACCACGCGTGGGAATGGTGAGCGAGGGGTCGCTCAACGGCCAGGGGTGGTCGATCACGGCCTCTCATGGACGCTTCGAACTGTTCTGTCCGCGTCCCTCACCGTCAAGGGGCGGGGCCTCACGAGGGATTGACCGAGATTGGTCGCGCAACTCCGCCGGCAGGTTGTTGACGCGTCTCCCACCGGCACCTATGGCGCGGTCCAGATTTGTCACCTGAGCAAAATCCGCCTCAGCGGAACGCGTCGACCGCAGGCGCCTGGCCTCGATCGAGCAAGTCGAAGAACCAGCGCCGGAAGCCCACGCCTCACCCTAGGTCGACAGGCCTCACAGCACGATCGTGGTCTCGCCTCCAGGCACACCCCGCTCCTCGTTGGGGCTCCTCATGACGCGAGACTCGCGTGTGATAGGTCGAGTCGAGCCGTCAGGGCTGCTTGAAGACCGAGTGGGTGCCGATGCGGCGCCAGACGACGTGCGCTTCGCCCTGCACGACCTCATCGCCGTATTCGAAGGTGGCACGACCATCGTCTGCCCAGGTCATCTCGAAGATCCCAGAGGCTCCCTGGATGCCCTTCACCCGTAGGCCCTCCCGGAACGGCCGCCCCGACCGCAGATCGTCGACGAACTGGGCGACCGCGAGCAGGAACTCCGCCTGCTGCACCGGTGTCAGCTTCTCGAAGTCAGCGCGGAACCGCGCCAGCCACGCATAGGTCGACACGAAGGCTCAGCGCTTCCGCGGCCGCTTCGCCCCGGGCTTCGCGATAGAGCGCAGTGCGGCGCTGAAGGCCTTTTCCGAGCCGAACACCTCGGCCCGGCCGGCGGCTCGGTCCGCGTCGGCCTGACGCTCGCCTGCCTGCCATTCCCGGGTCCAGAACCAGGCCTGGGTCGCGTCGATGACCTTGCGGGGCCGGAGCAGGATGCCCTCGTCAGTGATCTCGGCGTCGAACAGGTCGCCGTCCTCGAGGCGCGCTGCAGCGCGGATCTCCTCAGGCAGGGTCAGCTGCCCCTTGGCTCGAAGCGTGGTGCGTGCCATCCGGAAATCATATACTCCGAAAGTGGGAACTTCCCACTCCCACGACCGAGCATCACAAGCCTCCGATCTCGTCATCCGGAAGCACCGTCACGCGGCGGAGAGCGGCGACGAAGGCCGCTGAGCTCGCTCCATGCCATCCCGCTGTCGACGGCGAAGTAGATCAGCGCTCGGTAGCGCTCTGCGAGCGCCTCGGCGACGCGGATCGAGTCGTCCCGGCCGAGGAACACGTGCGGTAGTGGCGATGCACGGAGGAGGGGGCGATGCTGGCGGCGACCTCGTCGTTCAACCAGTTCTCGACCTCGTCGGCGGGCACCTGGCCGAGTCGGTACGTGCCGAACCGCCTTGCGGACGAAGGTAGGCGACTGCACGTTGCCGAGCGGATCAGAAGATCTGGCCCGGTACTTCCCTCGTTGCTTCTGCACGTAGGCCATGGCTACTGGACTGGAGGTGGCGGCGGGAATCGAACCCGCGTACAGGGCTTTGCAGGCCCTTGCCTGCGGACTTCAGCGGACCTCCACGGCGCGAAAGTGCAGGTCAACCGGGGTGGCTGGATGTCGGCGGACAAGCCCGAACGTCCCCGCTCGTGTCATGGATGTGTCATGGCCGAGGCGCGCTCCCGCGAACTCGGGCACGTCGCGACAGCAGCCATCCGGGCCATCAACGCCCGATCATCAGAGGTTTCCGAACCCTGGACCGGACTCCATCCCCCCATAGTGGTCGACGTCCTGCCCTCGTTGCTCAGTGGATAGAGCACCTCTCTCCTAAAGAGGATGCGTAGGTTCGATTCCTACCGAGGGCGCGCAACATTCCGTCGATGCAGTCGAGCCCGGGCTCTATCGGTGACGGGACGGCTTGAGACCGCCCACCGCCAACCGGACAGCCCCCGGCGTAAGGTCCCCGGCGGCGCGTTCGCCAAACGCTTCGGTCCGTCCATGCAAGCCTGATTGGGCCGGCCCGCGATCGACCACGCTGGCCCTCCGCGGGCCAGACTGGATTCCATGGAGACGATGCTTGAGGCGGTCGCCCGTCTGCAGCAGTCCGGCTACAAGGTCGACCTCACCGCGCTGCCGGGCGCGCGCATCCACTGCACCGCCTGCGACGCGGCCATCGACGCGCACGAAGCCACCGTCGAGGAGACCGTGCGCTTCGAAGGCGACTCCAACCCCGCCGACGAACAGATCCTCCTGGCTCTCGACCTCCCCTGCACCCACCACGGTCTCTACCGCGCCGCGTTCGGACCCGACAC
>JBKJIL010000249.1:0-14894 GCA_046598435.1 Acidimicrobiales bacterium | reverse complement strand
GGTCAGCACGTGCACGACGATCGGGCCGTCGTACTCAGCGGCGTGGCGGAGCGCCTTCTCCATGCCCTCGATGTCGTGCCCGTCGAAGGGGCCCGTGTAGCGGACGCCGAGGTTCTCGAAGAACGCCGGCGGCTCGAACATCTCGCGCATGGCGGCGACGAACCCGTCGAGGCTCTTCTCGAGCTGGTGGCCGACGACCGGCACCTCGTGCAGCACGCGGTCGAGGCGGGATCGGTTCCGCAGGTAGGTCGGGTGGAGGCGGAGGCGGGCGAGGCTGTCGCCGAGCTTGGAGACCGTGGGGGCGTAGGAACGTCCGTTGTCGTTGAGGACGAGGATGGCCCTCTTGCCCGAGTGGCCCAGGTTGTTGAGGCCCTCGAAGGCCATGCCGCCGGTGAGGGAGCCGTCGCCGATGACGGCGACCACCCGGCGGCCCTCGCCGCCTTCGTGCTCCTGCGCCACGGCCAGGCCGTGGGCGTAGCTGATGACCGTGGAGGCGTGGCTGTTCTCGATCCAGTCGTGCTCCGACTCGTCCCGCGAGGGGTAGCCCGACATGCCGCCGGCCTGGCGCAGGGTGGCGAAGTCGGCCGCTCGGCCCGTGAGGATCTTGTGCACGTAGGCCTGGTGGCCGGTGTCCCAGAGGAGGATGTCGCGGGGGGAGTCGAACACCCGGTGCAGGGCGAGGGTGAGCTCGACCGCTCCCAGGTTGGAGCCGAGGTGCCCGCTCCCGGCCTGCGACACGGCGTCGACGATGAACTGGCGGAGCTCGACCGAGAGCTCGGTGAGCTCGGCCAACGAGAGATCACGCAGATCCGCGGGCCCCGTGATGGTGGGAAGGATGGGCAAGGACAGCAACGGTACTCCCGGGCCTGTGCCAAGAGCCACGCGGGAAGGCCCGCCACGGCGCGAGGCCCACCGGTAGGTTGACCGGATGGCTGGTCTGGACGAGGCGCGTGCCAAGGGTGTGACGACGGTGGATGCCGTGCGGCTGGGGCTGGCCGAACGGGCCGCCGAGCTGCTCCGGCGCGACCCTGGCCTGAGCGACACCGCCATCGAGGTCGGCCTCGTCGACCGGGCCTGGCTCGAGGAGCCCGGTCGCCACCCGGTGCGCAGCGCCCCTGCCCTCGACGTCGTGCAGCGCTTCCTCGAGCGCTCGGTCGAGCGGCGCCCCTCCGCGCTGGGCTCGATCGGCCTCAACGCGCTGCAGCTGCTCGCCCACGACCAGCCCTTCTCCGAGCGGGACGGCGCGCCGACCACGGTGGCGGTCGTGTTCACCGACCTCGAGGGCTTCACTCGCTACACGTCCCGCCACGGCGACGGCGCCGCCATCGAGCTTCTGGCCAGCCACCACCGGGTGATCGGCCCGGTGGTGCGCAGCCGCGGCGGCAAGGTGGTGAAGCGCATCGGCGACGGCCTCATGCTCGCCTTCCCGTCGCCCGAGGCCGCCCTGCTGGCCGCCATCGAGCTGGTCGAGGTGCAGCCGGCCCCGCTGCGTCTGCGGGCGGGCGTGCACTGCGGCGAGGCCGTGGTCACCGCCGACGACATGATCGGCCACGACGTCAACGTGGCCGCTCGCGTCACCGCGTCGGCGCAGGGCGGTCAGGTGCTGTGCACCGTGGCCGTGCGGGACGCGGTGGGGGGGCTGCGCGGGGTCGAGTTCGGCCGCGCCCGGCGCCGCAGCTTCAAGGGCGTGGGGGAGTCGGTCAGCGTGTGTCCGGTGCAGCGAGTCGACCGTCGATGACGATGACGGCCGCGGCCGACGCCATCATCGACGTCATCACCGTCCAAGCCGAGGCCTGCGGGCAGGTCGGATCCGCGCTCTACGAACGGATCCTGTGGGGGGTGGTGGACGACCTGCGCCGCGGCGGCATCACGGCCGAGGTGCTGGCTGACTCCGACGACGATCCCGCCGGCTCCGCGCTGGCCTTGCGGTTCCTGGGCGGCGTCCACCGGATCGTGCTCGACGGTCGGGCGCCCGCTCTGGGCGCCTGCTATCCGTCGGTGGGCGGCGATCCCGACCGAGGCGATGTCGTGCCGGCGTTCCTCGACGCCGTCCGCACCCACCGAGACGAGGTGGTGCGGCGTCTCGCCGACGGGGTGCAGACGAACGAGGTGGGGCGCTCGGCCGTGCTCGCCGGCGGCTTCGCAGCCGTCGCCCGGCGCGCCGGGCTGCCCCTGCGCGTCCTCGAGATCGGCGCCAGCGCCGGGCTGAACCTCCGCTTCGACAGCTACGCGTACGACACCGGCACGCAGGTGGCCGGCCGGGCCGACAGCCCCGTGCGCTTCTCCGGGGTGTGGCAGGGCACACCGCCGTGGCTGCCCGAGCGCTTCGACGTCGCGGAGCGGCGGGGGTGCGATCGCAACCCGCTCGACGCCAACACCCCGGAGGGCCAGCGCACCCTCTTGGCCTACATCTGGCCCGACCAACGGGAGCGCATCGCTCGCCTCTCGGCCGCCCTCGAGGTGGCGGCGGAGGTGCCCGTCACGATCGACCGAGCCGACGCCGCCTCATGGATCGAGGCCCAGCTGGCCCAACCCCATCCCGGGGTGGCCACGGTGGTCACCCACTCGATCGTGCTGCAGTACCTCTCCCCGGATGGCCGCCGCCGCGTGCGGGCAGCCATCGCGGTGGCGGGGCGGGCCGCACCCCCCGACGCCCCCGTGGCCTGGCTGCGCATGGAGCCGGCAGGGGAGCGCGCTGAGCTGCGCCTCACGTCATGGCCGGGAGGCGAGGAGCAGCTCCTTGCCACCGCCGGCTACCACGGCAGCCCCATCTGGTGGGAGCCCTGAGCGCGCTGGTGGCCGCCTAGGACGCAGAGGCGGCGGCGGCGACCCCGGCCCGGCGGAACCGTCCGGTGACGGCCCGAGCCATCGCAAACCCCGCCCCGAGGCACAGGAGCCCGCCCACCCCATCGATCCAGTAGTGGTTGGCCGTCAGCACGATGCAGGCCAGCGTGATCAGCGGGTAGGCGCCGGCCAGCACCTTCGCCCAGCGCCGACGCAGGAGCGGCACCAGCACCAGAGCGCTCCACGTCGACCAGCCGATGTGCATGCTGGGCATGGCCGCATACTGGTTGGACACCTCCTTCATGCCGTCGCTGCCGAAGGAGACCCACCCGCCGTAGCGGGCCACTGTGTCGACGTAGCCGTACCGGTCGCAGCCGGGTGCGCTCAGCGCGCCCGGCGGTGCGGCAGCGGCCGCCTCCGGCGCGTAGATCTGGCAGGCGCCGTACTCGCCCGGGTCGTCGAGCAGGCGAGGTGGCATGAGGGAGTACGCCGCGAAGCCCACCACGGCCAGGCAGGTGGTGAGGGCCAGGGTGTTGCGCCACAGCGGATAGCGCGTCGGGTCCTTGCGGAAGAGCCACACCAGGGCGACGAAGGTCACGAGGAAGTGGGCCAGGCCGTAGTACACGTTCCAGGCCCGGATCAGGCCCTCGCCAGGCAGGTCGAGGTACCAGCGCTGCACGGTGGGCTCCACGTAGAGGCGCAGCGTCTGCTCGAGGTCGATCACCCAGCGGGCGTGCTCGAAGGCGGGGCCCGGATCACCGCCGGCGGAGCCGAAGCGGTTGCGCACGATCGAGTACACGACGTACACGGCGATCCCGAAGGCGAGCTCCTTCCACCATCGCAACCCGGCCCGCGCGTCGGCCTCCGGGGGGTCGGTGGCGAGGTCGGTCATGCCGATGGACTAGCAGGCACGAGTGCGCGCCGGACAACCGGCCCGATCCCCACCGCTCATGGTGCGGCAGCCGTCACCTCGGCGGGGGCCGGCGTCCGGCCGCCGACGGCGAAGGCCGGAGCGCCGAGCAAGCTCACGCCGAGGTTGAGGAGGTAGAGCAGCAACCCGAGCGCGATGGCCTCCTCGGTGGCCACACCGAGCGGTCCGAGGAAGAGCACGAAGGCACCCTCGCGCACGCCGAGGCCGGAGATCCCGATGGGCAGCACCTGGGCGATGGCCACGGCAGGGAAGAAGGCCAAGAGGGCTGTCAGGCCGGCCGGTCGCACGCCGAGGGCCTGGGCGGCGGCCACGGCGGCCAGCACGAGCACGAGCTGGTAGGCGAAGCCCACCAGCAGCACGTTGAGCGCGGCGCGGGGCTGGTGGCGGAGCTCGTCGAGGCCGAGGTGCACGGCGCCGGCGAAGCGCCGCCAGCCGTCTCGCGACGCGAAGCGTCCCCCGATGCGCTGGTCGGCCACGGCGTAGAGCAGGGCGCACAGCGCGATGAGGGTGGCAAAGGCCAGGCCCAGCGCGACGCGGGTGGCCGTGCCGAGGTGCCGCAGGCCCGGGTTCAGGAGGAACCCGGCCACGCTGATGATGGGGAGCACGAGCCATCCGGTGAGGCGCTCCAGCACCACCGACGCGAAGGTGCTGGGCGACTCGCCCGTCTCGCGGGCGAGGCGGGTGACCCGGAGCACGTCGCCGCCGATCGTCGTGGGCAGCACGTTGGAGACGAACTGGCCGGCGAGGTAGTGCGAGAGCAGGTGCTTCAGGCCGGCGTGCAGGCCGAGCACGTCGAGCACCCGCTGCCAGCGCAGGGCCGACAGGACGAGGCCGGCCAAGGTGAGCAAGGCGGCCACCAGCAGCCACAGGATGGTGCGCGCCGAGAGCTCGGGCACGACCTGGGACAGATCGAACGACGGCACCCGCCAGATCAGCACGCCCAACATGAGGAGGCTGAGCCCGATCCGCACGGCGAGGGAGATGGTCTGCTTCCGGTTCACCCTGGCCCCCTCCCGTCACTGGCCAGCGTCCATCGTACGCCGCTGGGCGCCCCGCGGCACTGCACGTGCCCTTTCGAGGGCCAGGGGGGCTGGCTACGATCGGCGGGCCGGTCGCTCGGCGGGGCGACCAGGCAGGTGCGCTTGGCCCCGCCCGCCCCGATCCAGATACTCCCGGGAGGGACCATGCTCCGCACGCTTGCCGTGGCGCTCGTCGCCCCACTCCTCGGGGTGGCCGCCTGCGCCTCCGAGGCCGAGGTCGTCGCCCTCGACCCGATCGCGGCCATCCGCGCCGTGCCCGATGCCACTGCCGCGGCCGGCTCCGGCCGCTTCGAGCTCACCGTCGCCCTCGACGCGCCTGCGGGCACGTTCGCCATCACCTCCACCGGAGGGTTCGCGGGCGACCAGATGACCATGGAGATGGATCTCGGGGGCGCCCTGTCGGGCTTGGTCGGTGGTGAGAGCGGTGGTGGGAGCGGTGGTGAGATCGGCGGGGTGCCCGACGGGCTCGACGAGCCGATGCAGGTCGTCGTCGACGGCGCCTCCGCCTACGTCCGGCTCCCGATGCTGGCCGGGATCGTGGGCACCACCGACTGGCTCTCGGTCACCGCCGCCGACATGGACAGCCTCGGGTCGCTCGGGCTGGGAGCCGGTGTCAGCGACCCGTCGCAGCTCCTGCAGACCCTCCGCGGCGTCGCCGGTGCGGTGGAGGAGATCGGACGCGAGGACGTGCGGGGCGTGTCGACCACGCACTACCGGGCCACGGTCGACACCTCCCGGGCCCTCGAGGCGGTGACCCCTGACCGGCGCGCGGCACTGGAGCAGCAGCTGACGACGTTCGACGCGTCGCTCGGGGAGCTCCCGGTCGACCTGTGGGTCGACGCCGACGGCCTGGCCCGGCGCATGGTGGTCGATGCCGGGTCGATGGCCACCGGCGCCCTCGGCGGCGCCACGACGGCGCGCCTCACCCTCGAGCTGTTCGACTACGGCGAGGACGTCACCGTGGTGGTGCCCGATCCCGCTGATGTCACGCCCCTCGCCGACGTGCTCGGCGCCTTCGGCGGGGTGCGCTGATGGAGCTCCGCAGCCACACGGTCGCCGGTCATGACGGGCCGATCGAGCTGGCGGTCGCCGAGGCCGGCGCGGGGGGACGTCCCCTGCTGCTCGTGCACGGCTTCACCGGTGCCAAGGAGGACTTCACCGAGTGGCTCGACCCGCTGGCCGACGAGGGCTGGCACGCGGTGGCGCCCGACCTGCGCGGCCACGGCGCCAGTGCCAAGCCCCCCGAGGAGACGGCGTACGGCTTCGACCACTTCGCCTCGGACCTGCTCGGCCTGCTCGACGCGCTGGGGTTCGGCACGGTCACGGTGCTCGGTCACTCGATGGGCGGGATGGTCGTGCAGACCGTCGTGCTGCGAGCCCCCGAGCGCTTCGACGCCGTCGTGCTGATGGACACCTCCCACCGAGCCCTGCGCGCCGACCCCGGCCTGGTGGAGATGGGTGCAGCCATCGCCCGTGAGGAGGGGATGGCCGCCGTGATGGCGGCGCAGGAGGGGCTGGCGGAGTCCGACGAGCCCCTGGGCACGGCCGCCGACCGTCGCCTCAAGGCCGAGCGCCCGGGCTACAAGGCGTTCGGCGAGCGCAAGATGCTGGCCAGCTCGCCGGCCATGTACGCCACCATGCTGCGCACGATCACCGACACGGCGGGCGGCGGCGACCGCTTGGAGGATCTCCGCTCGGTGTCGGTGCCCACCTTGGTGCTGGTGGGCGAGGAGGACGGCCCGTTCCTCAAGCCCTCGGCGGCCATGGCCGGCGCCATCCCCGACGCGGAGCTGGTGGTCATCCCCGAGGCCGGCCACTCCCCGCAGTTCGAGGCGCCTGATGCGTGGTGGGCCGCGCTGCGAGGGTTTCTCGCACGGGTGTAGCGCGACTGGGCTCTAGCGAGCCTTCTCCAGGAACTTCTCGGTCTCCACGATCACGCGCGTGACCTTCCCGGCGGCCACGAGGCCGCAGTGGTCGCTCACCGACACGGTGAAGGTGAGCCGGCGTCCCTCGACCTTCTCGAGGGTGGCCTCGGCGGCCACCGACGACCCCACGTTGGTGGGGGCGAGGTGGTCGATCTGCACCCGCATGCCGACGGTGGTCTGCCCCGCCACGAGCAGATCAGCGACTGCGGTGACGGCAGCCTCCTCGACAAGGGCGATCAGGCGCGGGGTGCCGAGCACGTCGACATCGCCTGAGCGAAGGGCCCGTGCGGTGTCGCCTTCGCCGACGACGAGCTTGGCACTGCCGTGCAGTCCGGGGGTGAGGGGCACCCGGGTACGATATTCCTCACCCTGGCCGCCGGGTCAAAGGCGGGGCCCGACCCACCGGAGGAGCCTGCGTGCTCGACCAGGATCTGATCCAACGCACCCTGGGTGCTGCACTGCGCACGGGCGGTGAGCTGGCGGAGATCTTCGTGGAGGACAAGGCGTCATCCAACGCCATCTTCGACGACGGCAAGGTGGAGCACCTGACCTCGGGTCGGGACCGGGGCGCCGGCATCCGGGTGATCGTGGGCGACACCACCGGGTTCGCCCACACCGCTGATCTCTCCGAGGCCGGCCTGGCCCAGGCCGCCGAGGCGGCGGCGGCCGCCGCCCGCTCCGGCGGGGGAGGGGTGCGCGAGGTGGCCCTCACCCGGCAGGTCGCGCCGCGCCCGAACGAGGTGGCGCGGCTGCCCGAGGACGTCGCCAAGGCCCGCAAGGTCGAGCTGCTGGGCCGGGCCGACGCTTCCGCCCGCGGCGCGGGCTCGTCGATCACCCAGGTGACAGCGCGCTACGGCGACAGCCGGCGCCGCATCCTCGTGGCCAACAGCGACGGCCTGCTCACCGAGGACGACCAGGTGCGCACGATCTTCTCGGTGATGGCGGTGGCGTCCGGTGACACCGGCATGCAGACCGGCTACCAGTCGCTGGGGCGCACGGTGGGCTTCGAGCTGTTCGACACCTACGACGTCGAGGACCTCGGCCGTGAGGCGGCCGAGCGGGCCCTGCTCAAGCTGGCTGCCCGACCCGCGCCATCGGGCACCATGCCCGTCGTGATCGGCCCCGGTGGCGGCGGCGTGCTGTTCCACGAAGCCTGCGGCCACGGCCTCGAAGCAGACCTGGTCGCCAAGGGCGCGTCGGTGTTCGCCGGGCGCATGGGCGAGCGGGTGGCCGATCCGCGGATCACCCTGGTGGACGACGGCACGATGGCCGAGGAGTGGGGCTGCTTCGCGGTAGACGACGAGGGCAGCGCGGCGAGCCGCAACGTCCTCATCGAAGACGGCATCCTCACCGACTACATGTGGGACCTCCTGCGCTCGCGCAAGGAGGGCCGACCCCGGTCGGGCAACGGGCGGCGCCAGAGCTACAAGCACCTGCCGATGGTGCGGATGACCAACACCTACGTGCTGGCCGGGCCCGACGACCCCGACGACATCGTGGCGTCCACGCCGAACGGCGTGTACGTCGCCCACCTCGGCGGCGGCCAGGTGAACACGGCCACCGGCGACTTCGTGTTCGGGATGACCGAGGCCTACCTCATCGAGGACGGCCGGATCACCGAGCCCATCCGTGAGGGCAACCTCATCGGCAACGGCCCCGCCGTGCTGGCCAGCATCGATGCCGTGGGAGACGACTTCGCCATGGGCAGCCCCGGGATGTGCGGCAAGGACGGCCAGGGCGTGCCCGTCGGCGACGGCGTGCCCACGCTGCGGGTGCCGGCCCTGACGGTCGGCGGCACTGCCTGATGGCCAGCAACCCCGAGCTCCTCGACATCGCCGTCCGCATCGCCGAGATGGCGCACGGCGCCGAGCAGGTGGAGGCCTTCGTGGCCCGCGGCACGAGCACCTCGGTGAAGGCCTACGGCGGCGCCGTGGAGTCGCTCACCCAGGCCAGCTCGGCCGGTGTGGGCGTGCGCGTGATCGTCGACGGTCGGGAGGGCTTCGCCTACGCCGGCACCCTCGACGAGGGCGTGGTGCTTGACGCGCTGGCCGAGGCGCGCGACAACGCCAGCTTCGGCGAGCCCGACGAGTGGAACGGTCTGGCCACCCCCGACGGCGTGGAGCCGGCCGACCTCGACCTCTGGCCGGAGGGGCTCTCGGCGGTTCCCACCGCCGACAAGGTGGCCATGGCCCTCGAGCTCGAGCGGGCCACCCTGGGCCGTGATCCGCGGGTGAGCAACGTGCGGGTGGCCATGTACAGCGACTCGCTGGGGGAGGGCGCCGTCGCCACCAGCACCGGCATCCGGGCCTGGGGTCGAGCCGGCACCAGCTACCTGATGGTCCAGGCCCTGGCTGTGCAGGACGGTGAGACGCAGATCGCGGGGGGCCTGTCGGTCGGCCGTGAGGTGTCGGACCTGTCCATCGACGAGGCGGCCGACGACGCCATCCTGCGGGCCACTCGCCTGCTCGGCTCGACGAAGCCGTCCACCCAGCGGCTCACCCTCGTGCTCGAGCCGCGCATGACGGCCACCATCCTCGGGATCGTGGGCGGGATGCTGAACGGCGAGTCGGTGCTGAAGGGCCGCTCACCGTTCGCGGACCGCGTCGGTGAGGCCATCGCCTCGCCGCTGCTCACCTTCGTCGACGATCCCACCGACCCGCGCAGCCTCGGGGCAGAGGCCCACGACGGCGAAGGTCTGGCCTGTCGCCGCAACGAGCTCGTCGTGGACGGCGCGCTGCAGGGCTTCCTGCACAACACCTACACCGGCCGTCGGTCGGGCACCGCCTCCACCGGGTCCGCACAGCGCGGCGTGGCGTCCACGCCCGGCGTCGGAGCCGGGGCGCTGGCCGTGGCCCCTGGGGCCGGCACGTTCGAGGAGGTGCTGGCGGCCGTCGACAACGGGCTCTACGTCACCTCCATGGCCGGCCTGCACTCCGGGGTGAATCCGGTGTCGGGCGACTTCTCGGTCGGTGTGGAGGGCCTGATGGTGCGGGGTGGCGCGCTGGCCGAACCAGTCCGCGAAGCCACCATCGCCTCCACCATCCAGCGCCTCCTGCTCGACATCTCGGCCGTCGGCGCCGATCTCGAGTGGCTGCCCGACGGCAGCGGCGGGGTCACCCTCGTGATACCCGATGTGGCGCTCTCGGGCGCGTAGCCCGTACCGTCGCCCCCCTCGTGCCGATCCTCCACGCCATCATCCTGGGCATCACCCAGGGCCTGTCGGAGTTCCTTCCCATCTCCTCGAGCGGCCACCTCCGCCTCGTGCCCTGGCTGTTCGGCTGGGACGACTTCGCCGGCGCGCTGTCGCTCGAGAAGACCTTCGACGTGGCCCTGCACCTCGGCACGCTCATCGGGGCCATCGCCTACTTCCGGGCCGACATCATCCGACTGCTGCGGGCCGGCTTCCGACGCGACGCCGGCTCGACGACCGATGGCCGGCTGGCCTGGCTGCTCGTCGTGTCGGCCGGGCCGGCGGCCGTCACCGGGGCCCTCTTCGCCGATGTCATCGAGCGCAAGACCGGGTACATCTGGCTCATCGCCACGATGCTCATCGTGTTCGGCCTCGTGCTGGCCTGGGCCGATCGTCGCCCGGGCACGCGCACCATCGACGACGTCCGTCTGCGCGATGCGCTGCTCATCGGTGCCGGCCAGGCCGTCGCGCTGCAACCGGGGGTGTCGCGCTCGGGCGTCACGATGACCGCCGGGCGCCTGCTCGGGCTGAGCCGCGATGGCGCGGCGCGCTTCGCCTTCCTGATGAGCTTGCCCGTCACGGCCGGCGCGCTCCTGTTCAAGGCCATCGACGTGGCCGGCGAGGGCGGCATCCCGGACGGGTTCACGGCACCGTTCGTGTGGGGCATCGTGGCGTCAGGCATCACGGGCTGGCTGGCTGTCTGGGGCACGTTGCGCCTGATCCGCACGCGCACCTTCGCCCCGTTCGTGGCGTACCGGATGCTGGCCGGCGTGGCCGTGCTCGTGCTCTACACCCTGCGCTAGCTGTAGCCGGCGCTCGTCGGTCAGGCGCCCACCAGGGCCAGCGATACGGCGCCCTGGCCGAGCGCCACTGCCACTCGGGGCGCGGCGGCGGCGTCGACGGCGATGGTGACGGCCGTGTCGCCTACCGCGACGACCAAGGCGTCGGCCACCACCACGAAGCCGGGCGGGCCACCCCCGGCCGCCTCGGGAGCCAGGGCCACGAGCACGTCCACGTGATCGCCCACCGCGAGCGGCGGCGCGGTGCCGGTCTCGATCGGGATGGCCACGGCGCGGGACCCGGCGGGCAGGGTGGCGGCCAGGCCGCGGACGCCCAGCGGCGCCAGGCGCTGCTCGAGCACCACCTCCCCCGTGGCGAGGGCGACGGCGCTCACCTGCCCGGTGGGGAGCCGCCGCAGCGCCCCATCGGGGACCATCGCCCGCGGGCGGGGCGCCAGCTCCACGTCGCCGGCCCGCAGCGTCACTCCCGGAGCGACATCGCGGCGCGCCACCACGACGAGCTCCGTGGGCCCCCAAGCCGAGCGCATCCGCTCCGCGTCGGCCGTGATCGTGGACACGAGGGCCCCGGCGGCCAGCGCCGTGACGCAGGTGAGGAGCCACCAGAGGCGCGGCTGGCGACGCAGGAGGAGGGCGAGACGGGGTCGGGGCCGGCGGGGCTTCGGGCGCATCGGCGCGCCTCCTGCGGATCGGGGCAGGACAGGCGGGGGAAGCCGCCCGCAACGCTACCGGCGGCCGTCCGCGCTCGAAAGACCTCGCTGGGCGCCGGGCCGGTCAGACGGGGGCGGTGCTGGGCGTGCTGGCTGCGGGCTTGGCGGCGGGCGCGGGGGCGGGCGTGGAGCTGCTGTCCGACGATCCGTTGGAGGAGCCGCTGTCCGCGCCCGCAGTGCTGGGTGCGGGGGTGGTGGAGGTCTTGCCCCGGCTGTCGTTCTTGTAGAAGCCGCTGCCCTTGAACGAGATGCCCACCGAGCCGAAGACCTTCCGGAGCTGGTCGGCGCCGCAGGTCTCACAACGGGTGAGGGCGTCGTCCGTGAAGGCTTGGACGATCTCGAGCTCGTGGCCACAGGCCTTGCACCGGTACTCGTAGGTGGGCACCGCTTCCTCCGGGTCGCTCTAGCAGTCAGGTCGGTGCGGTTAGCACTCGGACGTGGAGAGTGCCAGCCTAGTGGGAGATCAGCCCGTACCGCCACGCGGGACCCCACCCCCTACCCTGGGATGGTGGACATCGGGTGGGCGCTCGTGCTGGTGGCCTATGGGCTGGGTACCTTCCCGACGGCGATCCTGGTGGGGCGGCGCAAGGGCCGTGACCCCACCCAGGAGGGTTCCGGCAACCCCGGCGCGTCGAACGCCTTTCGGACCATGGGCCGTCGGGCCGGGGCCATCGTGCTGCTCGGCGACCTCTGCAAGGGGGTGCTGGCGGCGGGCCTGGGCTTGGCCACCGGCAACCGCGCCGTGGCGGTGGCCTGCGGGGTGGCTGCTGTGGTGGGCCATGTGGCGCCGGTCAACCGACGCTTCCGCGGCGGCAAGGGCGTGGCCACCGCCGCCGGCATGACCCTGGTGCTGCTCCCGGTGGCCGCCGTGGCCCTGGCCGGCCTCTGGGCGGCAGCAGCCAAGCTGAGCGGCACGGCGTCGGTGGCGTCGCTGGTGGTGGCGGCCGGGCTGCCCGTCGGGGCGCTGGCCTCGGGTCGGCCCCCTGGTGAGGTGGCCGCCTTCGCCGTCTGTGCGGTGCTCGTGGTGCTGCGCCACCGCGGCAACATCGATCGCCTGCGCCGCGGCGACGAGCGAGCACTCCTCCCCGAGCCGAGCGACTGACGGGGATGCCGCTCCGCCTGCGCCTGGCTGGCTACGTCGTCGCAACCGTCCTGCTGCCGCTGCTCGCCCTGGTCGCGGGAGCGCTGCGCGTCGTCGAGGTGGCCCAGGAGGACGTGCTCCTGCGCCTGGCCGTGGGCGCCGCCCTGGTCGCCACGGGCGTCGCCTATGCATCACTGTTGCTCGCATACCGGGGAGTCGAGCGGGCGGCGGGGGCCATGGCCCAGCGGGCTCGTGGGATCGCCACCGGTCACCTGGGTGAGGAGCCGCTGGTGGTGCGGGGGCCGCGGGAGGTGGCGGCGCTCGGGCGAGCGTTCAACGACATGGTGACCCGAGTGCGGGCCTACGTGGAGGAGGCCGAGCGCAGCCAGGGCGAGTTCCGTCGCTCGGTGCAGCGCCTCGGCACCGCGCTGTCGGGGTCACACGACCCCGATGCCATCGGCCAGGTGACGGTCGAGACGGCCAGCCTCGTGACGGCCTGCCGCACGGCGGTGCTGTGGGTGCTGGAGGACGGCGTGCTCAGGCCGCGCCGCTCGATCGGGGAGGCTCGCGTCCGGGCGGCGCTCGACGTGGGCGACGGGCTGGCGGGGACCACGGCGGCGTCGGGAGAGGCACGGGCCGGCGAGGAGCGGGCCCTGGTCGAACCGCATCATGAGCACGCCATGTCAGTGCCGGTGCTGGTGGACGGTGCCGTGTGGGGCGTGCTGGCGGTGTACGGCCGGGCGACGTCGACCCTGCCCTTCTCGCTCGACGACCTCGCCACCTTGGGCACGCTGGCCCGCCAAGCTGAGACGGCCATCGAGAACGCCCTGCTCCACGCCGAGGCCACCCGGCTGTCCGTGACCGATCCGCTCACGGGCCTGGCCAACCGGCGCGAGCTGGAGCGGCGCCTGACCGCCGAGCTCGACCGCTGCGCCCGCTTCGACGAGTGCTTCTCCGTCGCCGTCCTGGACATCGACGACTTCAAGGTGGTGAACGACACCTTCGGCCACCCCGCCGGCGACGCGGTCCTCGTCGAGCTGGCTCGGCGCCTCCGCGGGATCACGCGCGAGATCGATCTCGTCGCCCGCAGCGGGGGCGAGGAGCTGACGGTGCTGCTGCCCCACGCCGACGTCGACACCGCGGCGTTGGCCGCCGTGCGGCTCCGCAAGATCGTCGAGCGCCGGCCGGTGACCGCCGCCGGCGAGCAGATCCGGGTGACCACCTCGATCGGCGTGGCGACCTACCCGGTCCATGGCACCACCGTCGACGAGCTCGTGGCGTCGGCTGATGCGGCGCTCTACCGCGCCAAGGCCGCCGGCAAGAACCGCGTGGAGCGAGCCGAGTCGGGCTGATCGCTACCGTGGGCGCCCATGTCGTCCGTTCGCAAGGCTGTCATCCCCGCCGCCGGCCTCGGCACCCGGTTCCTGCCTGCCACCAAGGCGCAGCCGAAGGAGATGCTCCCGGTCGTCGACAAGCCGGCCATCCAGTACGTCGTGGAGGAGGCGGTGCGGTCGGGGATCGACGACATCCTCATCATCACGGGCCGCGGCAAGCGGAGCCTCGAAGACCACTTCGACCGCAGCATCGAGCTCGAGGCCGAGCTGCGCTCGAAGGGCAAGGACGCCGAGCTCGACGAGGTGGTGCGGCTCTCAGAGCTCGCTGACATCCACTACGTGCGCCAAGGCGAGGCGCTGGGGCTCGGCCATGCGGTGAACGTGGCCCGCAAGCACGTGGGCGAGCACCCGTTCGTCGTCCTGCTGGGCGACGACATCATGGACGACCAGTCCACGGTGCTCGAGGAGATGATCGCCGTGCACGAGCGCACCGGCTCATCGGTCCTCTCCTGCAAGGAGTTCCCTCCTGAGCAGATCGGCCTCTACGGCTGCGTGGCCTACGAGCCCGCCGGCGACCGGCTCCTTCGCATCCAGAGCATCGTGGAGAAGCCGGACCTCGGCACCGAGCCGTCGTCGTACGCAGTGCTGGGCCGGTACGTCTTCACGCCTGGGATCTTCGATGCCCTCGACCAGGTGAAGCCGGGGCGAGGTGGCGAGATCCAGCTCACCGACGCCATCGGGCTGCTCCTCGCCACCGAGGAGGTCCTCGGGTACACGTTCGTCGACGGTCGCTACGACGTCGGCAACAAGCTCGACTACCTGCGGGCCACCGTCGAGCTGGCTCTCGCCCGCCCCGACCTCGGCCCGGAGTTCCGGGCCTGGCTGGCCGCCTACGTCAAGGAGCAGGGGATCGTCTGATGGCGTGACGTGGTTCTCGGGCGGGTTGTGCGTCTTGGCGACCGAAGAATCGCCCGAGAACGGTCGGGGGTGGGCGCGTTCGTAGGATCAGGCCCATGCTGCTGCCCCTCGACGACGCCCAGGCCCACGTGTTGGCTCGCGTGGCGGCCCTCCGCGTGGTCGACGGCGCTGTCGCCCAGGCCAG
>JBKJIL010000087.1:0-12375 GCA_046598435.1 Acidimicrobiales bacterium | reverse complement strand
GGCGGCCACGGCGGCCTCGATGCCGCGCTTCAGGCTGAGGGGGCTGGCGCCGGCGGCCACGTTGCGGAGGCCTTCCTTGACCAGCGCCTGGGCCAGCACGGTGGCGGTGGTGGTGCCATCACCAGCGATGTCGTTGGTCTTGGTGGCCACCTCCTTCACGAGCTGGGCACCCATGTTCTCGAACGGATCGTCGAGCTCGACCTCGCGAGCGATCGACACGCCGTCGTTGGTGATGGTCGGGGCGCCGAACTTCTTCTCGAGCACCACGTTGCGACCCTTGGGGCCGAGGGTGACCTTCACGGCGTCGGCGAGCTTGTTGACACCGGCTTCGAGGGCGCGACGCGCCTCATCGTCAAACTTCAGGAGCTTGGCCATCGGTGCCTACTTGACGATCGCGAGGATGTCGCGGCCGTTGAGGATGAGGACGTCCTGTCCACCATCGCTGATCTCGGTGCCGCCGTACTTGCTGTAGACGACGGTGTCGCCGACCTTGACGTCGAGCGGGATGATCTCGCCGGTCTGCTCGGAGCGTCGGCCGGGGCCGACGGCGAGGACCTCGCCCTGCTGGGGCTTCTCCTTGGCCGTGTCGGGGATGACGAGACCACTGATGGTGGTCTCCTCAGCCTCGCCCGGCTTGACGATGATCCGGTCTTCGAGGGGCTGCAGTGACATGTCTTGGCGCCTCCGTGACGCTTGCGATGCGGTTAGCACTCGGAACGTGCGAGTGCTAACCCTACGCCTGCGCGGTCAGCACTCGCAACCGTCGAGTGCCAACAGCAGTGCGTCGCCGGCAACGCCGACGCGTTCGCTCCCCACCGTGGCAGCTTCGCGAGCTCAGCCTTCGGTGGGGATCCCGAGGTTTGGGAAGGCCCCTGTGTCGAGCGGTGAGGGCCCGTCTGACCGCCACCGGTACCACGCCGCGCTGGCGACCATCGCTGCGTTGTCGGTGCACATGGCCCGGCTGGGCAGGAAGCCGCGCATCCCCTCGGCGGCGCACATCTCGCTGAAGCGGTCCCGGAGCCGCGAGTTGGCAGCCACTCCGCCGCCCAGGCACAGGCCCTTGGCACCCACCTGACGGGCGGCGGCGCGGGCCTTGGTGACGAGGGTGTCGACCACGGCCTCCTGGAAGGACGCGGCGACGTCGGGCGTGGAGGCCTCGGGGTGCTTGCGGACGTGGTTCACCACGGCGGTCTTCAGCCCGCTGAAGGACACATCGAGGGTGCCGTCGCCCACCATGGGCCGTGGGAACCGAATGGCCTCCGGATCCCCCTGGGAGGAGAGCTTGTCGATGGCGGGGCCGCCCGGATAGCCCAGGCCCAGGAAGCGGGCCACCTTGTCGAAGGCCTCGCCGGCGGCGTCGTCGATCGTGGAGCCCAGCACGTGGTAGCGACCGTGGTCCTCCATGTGCACGAACATCGTGTGCCCGCCCGAGACGAGCAGCACCACCAGCGGGAGCTCGAGGTCGGGCGCCTCGAGGAGGGTGGCGTACAGGTGCGCTTCGAGGTGGTTGACGGCGAGGAAGGGCACGTCCCACGCCAGGGCCAGCGCCTTGGCCGCCGAGACGCCGACGAGCAGGGCCCCGACGAGCCCGGGGCCGTAGGTGGCGGCCACGGCGTCGATCTCGCACCCGAACCCGTCCACCGGGCGGTCGGAGAGCCCCGCCTCCACGAACGCCTGGGCCACGACCGGAACGATGAGATCGACGTGGGCGCGGCTGGCGATCTCGGGCACCACGCCGCCGTAGCGGGCATGGAGGTCGACCTGGCTGCTCACCACCGACGACAGCACCGAGCTGCCCCCTTCCACGATGGCCGCTGCCGTCTCGTCACACGACGTCTCGATGCCGAGGATCCGTGCCCGACCGACGTCCGCCACCGCGCTCATCGGTCCAGCCCTTCGAGCACTGTCGAGCCGGGGATGGACGCGGCGAGCCCGGCCAGACGACGCTCGTAGTCGGGTGTGTCGACGTCGTTGGCCCACATGATCAGCGCGTCCTCGTTGCTCTCGACGTAGTACCCCTTGCGGATGCCGGCCGGGGCGAAGCCGAAGCCCCGGTACAGGCCCTGAGCCGCCTCGTTGCCGACCCGCACCTCCAGGGTGAGGTTCTTGGCGCCCCGCGCGATCCCGGCTACGGCCAGGGTGTGCAGCACCCGGGTCCCGATGCCGTGGCGGTGCCAGCGGGGGTCGACGGCCAGGGTGGTGATGTGGCCGTCGTCCACCACGAGCATCAGCCCGCCGTAGCCGACCACGGTGGACCCGACCCGAGCCGTCACGTACACCCGGCTGGGCCCGTAGCCCAGCTCGCTCATGAAGAGCCCGAGCGACCAGGGGCGCGGATACACCTGCTGCTCGATGCGCAGCACGGCACGGAGGTGTCGGCGACGCATGGGCCCGACCACCACCTCGAGGTCGTGCGGGTCCGGGCGGGCCGCCACGCCGGCTACGGGCATCACCGCACCGTGTCCCGGGTCTGCCAGTTGATCTCGGCGTCGGGACGGCGGAGGTAGAGCGGGGCCGCCTCGCCGGGCGCCACGAAGTCCTCCCGCAGCGCTCGGGCATGGGCGAGCTGCACGAGCGAGCCCGCCTGGGGGAAGGCCATGGCCTGATCGGCCAGCTCGACGCGGGTGTTGCTGGCGAAGTGGGCTTGATGGCGGAACGCCCCGTCGCCGACGAGGAGCACCTCATCGTTGGTGGCGAGGAGATCGGATGCCAGGTCGGCGGGGGTGGCGACCGACGGCGGCACGATCTGCTGCACGCCTCCGGGCACCTGGCGGTAGCTGGCGTGGAACAGCTCTCCCCGTCCGGCGTCCACCGCGCACACGATGAGCCGGCGGGAGTGGCGCTGCGGGAAGGCCAGCAGATCGAGGCTGGCCACTCCCACCATCGGCAGGCGCAGGGCGTAGGAGATGGCCTTGGCGGACGCCACCCCGACCCGCAGCCCGGTGAACATGCCCGGGCCGATGTCGACGGCGATGGCGCCCAGGTCGGACAGCTCGACACGCACCTGGCGGCAGAGGAACTCGATGGCCGGGGTGAGCGTCTCCGCGTGGCGTCGACCCCGCGTGGAGTGCACCGAGCCGAGGATGCCCTCGTGGCCGCCGATGGCACAGCCCACCTGGGCTGTCGACGTGGTGATGCCGAGGATCAGCATCAGGTCTCCGTCCATGGCGCGAGGACGCCGGCGAGGCCGTCGAGGCGCACTCCCCAGCGGGGGCCCACCGGTCGCAGCGCGAGGACGCGGTCGTCGTCGCCGTCGCCGAAGGTGAGCCGCACCTCGAGGAGGTCCTGCGGGAGCACCGGCGTGATGGCGTCGCCCCACTCCACCAGCACCACGCCGTCCTCGTCGAGCATCTCCGCCAGGCCGAGATCCAGGGCCTCGCTGAGCTGGTCGAGCCGGTACACATCGAGGTGGTGGATGGGCAGCCGGCCGCCCTCGTAGACGTGCACCAGGGTGAAGGTGGGGCTCGTGATGCGATCGGTCACACCGAGGCCGCGCCCGAAGCCCTGCACGAAGGCGGTCTTGCCCGCCCCCAGATCGCCGGCCAGCACGACGACGTCGCCCGGTCGGGTCAACCCCGCCACCGCGGCGGCCAGCTCGCGCGTCTGGTCGACGGAGCTGGTGGTGGCGAGCAGGGTCACAGTCAGAGCCTAGGAGGAGGAGTAGCGACGTTCGACCCGGGCGCCCAGCGCGCACACGACCTCGTAGGCGATCGTGCCGAGCCGTTCTGCCCACTCCTCGGGATCGATGCGCTCGGTGCCCTGGCCACCGAGCAGCACGGCCTCGTCGCCGGGACGCACCTCGCTGCCCGGACCCACGTCCACCATCACCTGGTCCATCGTGACGACCCCCACCATCGGGTGGCGGCGGCCCCCGATCAGCACCTCCTGGCCGGCCAGTCCCAGCTGGCGGAACACCCCATCGGCGTAGCCGATCGGCAGGGTGGCGATCACGGAGTCGGCCGCCAGTCGGTGGCGCAGCCCATAGGAGATCCCCTCGCCCTGTGCGACCTCCTTCACGAAGGACACCTCGGTGGCGAGGCGCACGGCGGGCACGAGGTCGATGACGCCGGCCAGGGCGGGGGCGGGCGGGATCCCGTAGATCGCGATCCCACAGCGCACCAGGTCGTAGCGAGCCGCCGGATGGGCGATGGCGGCGGCCGAGTTGGCGGCGTGGCGCCGGGGCACCGTGATCCCAGCCGCGGCCAGCTCGCTCAGCACCGCCTCGTAGCGGGCCAGCTGCTCGGCGGTGAACGGGTTGCTGGGCTCGTCGGCGACGGCGCAGTGCGTCCACACCGACGCCAGCTCGAGGCCCGGGTGCTCGACCACAGCCTTGGTGAGCGCCATCGCGTCACCTGGCTGGGCGCCGACGCGGTGCATCCCCGTGTCGATCTTCACGTGCACGGGTACGCGGGCGGCGACGTCGACGGCCCTGGCTCCCAAGCGCTCGACGAAGCCGGGGCTGTAGAGCGTGACCTCGAGGCCGAGGACGATGGCGTCGTCGAGCTCGTCCGGCCGTGGCTGCGACAGCAGCAGGATCGGCGCATCGAGCCCTGCCGCCCGCAACGGCGCCGCCTCGGGCACCTGGGCCACGGCCAGCCAGGTGGCGCCGGCCTCGAGCGCAGCCTGGGCGACGGGCACCGCACCGTGGCCGTAGCCGTCGGCCTTCACCACCGCGCAGACGGCGGCCGGCGCGGCGACGCGGCACAGCTCCGCCACGTTGGCCCGCACGGCGTCGAGGGAGACCTCGGCCCACGCCCGAGCCATCAGACGGTCCGTCCCGCGGGCCCGTGTGCTCGGCGCAGCTCCGCCAGCGCGGCGACGAGCAGCGCCGGCAGGTCGCCGGCCACCAGGCCGTGCGCCGGTCCGAGGGCGGCGGCCGCGGCGTGCAGCCAGGCGCCGGCGGAGGCGGCCGACAGCGGCAACATGCCCCGGGCCAGGAGCGCCCCGATGATCCCGCTGAGCACGTCACCCGTGCCCGCAGTGGCCAGGCGGGCGTCGCCGCCGGTGACGAGGTGCACCGCGCCACCGGGCTCCGCCACCACGGTGACCGCCCCCTTGAGCACCACGACCGCTCCGGTCATCGACGCCAGCTCCCGGGCCGATGCCAGCCGGTCGGGGCGGGGACGCGCGCCGGTGAGCGCCTCGAACTCCCCGTCGTGGGGTGTGAGCACCGCGGTTGCCGACCGAGCGCCGAGCACGGCGGCGGCATCCGGGCCGAGGGCCGCCAGCGCGTCGCCGTCGACGACGGCTGGGAGATCCACGGCGGCGAGCAGGGCTCGCACCTCGCGTCGGGTGGTGTCGGCTCGCCCGAGACCGGGCCCGACGACGAGCGCCCCGAAGCGGCCCGCCTCGGCGGCCGCCACCGCGGCCCATCCGCTGGCCGGCAACGACAGGCCCACGGCCTCCAGCGGCCGGCTCCGATCGTCGGGCACGCCGGGCGAGCCCACCCGCACCATCCCCGCTCCCGCCCGCTGAGAGGCGGCGGCGGCCAGATGAGCGGCACCGGTCATGCCGGCGGAGCCGGCGACGACGAGCACAGCCGAGCTCCACTTGTGGGCTGTTGCCGAGCGGGACGGCAGCCAGGCCGCGACGTCCGCTCCTTCCACGACATGGGCCCGGGCGGTGCTGGTGTCGAGGCCGATGTCGGCCACCACGACCTCGCCCGAGAGGGATCGGCCGGGCTCGAGCACCAGGCCCGGCTTGAGCGCGGCGAACGTCATGGTGCGCACGGCGGCCAGCACCGCGCCGGCCTGCTCACCCGTGGTGCCGTCGACGCCACTCGGGATGTCGACGGCCAGCACCGGTGCGCCTGATGCGCTGGGGGCGTCGTAGGCGCCGTGGAAGCCCGTGCCGTAGGCGGCGTCGATCACCAGGTCGACGGGCGGGAGGGCAGCCGGGGCGTCGAGCGCGTCCACCACGTGCACACGGGCTCCCCGACGCAGGAGATGGGCGCCGGCGGCCCGACCGTCAGCCCCGTTGTTGCCCTTGCCGGCCAGCACCACCACCCGCCGGCCGTAGCCACCCCCGAGGATGCGCAGAGCCTCTCGGGCCACGGCTGCCCCCGCTCGCTCGATCAGCACCTCGACCGGCTCCGGCGCGGCCGCGTCGATGGCAGCCATCTCCGGTGGGGTGACGACAGGCAGCATGCGCCGTCAGCGTAGGACGGTGGCCGCGGGCGCCGACGCTCTCAGCCCCTGGAGCTCGGGTACGACCGTGGTGCCGTGCCGGCGCGCCGTGCTCACAGGGCGACGGCGATGGCTTCGGCCACCCGATGGGTGTGGGTCATGGTGAGCCGCCAGTCGGTGATCCCGCGGGCGTCGGCGAGGGCCTGGGCACCGCCATGCAGACGCACGGAGGGTGCCCCGCTGGGCGCCTTGGCCACCTCGATCTCGCGCCACTTGCAGGCTCCCACGCCGACACCCATGGCCTTCATCACGGCTTCCTTGGCCGCGAAGCGGGCCGCGTAGCGCTCGGTGGGGTCCTTGCGCCGGTCGCAGTACGACTGCTCGGCATCGGTGAACACGCGTCGGCGCAGGGTGGGCGTGCGCTGCAGGGCCGAGCGCATGCGGTCGACCTCGCACAGGTCGACGCCGATCCCGATCACGCCGGCTCGCTGCGCCAGCGATCGGCCAGCACCCGGATCGGCTCGACGAGCAGATCGGCGGCCGACACCTCGGGGAGGAGGTCTTCCCGGAAGGTCGGCTCGGTCTCGAGCACGGCGTCACGGAGCGCCGACCAGCGGTTGCGGTAGCCCTGCAGGGCCCCGCGCGCCGTCGAGGCGGTGAGGTGGTCGTGGAACCGCACGTGCAGCAGCGTGATGCCGGTGGCGAGGTCGCCCTTGGTCTCCGGCACGATCACGACCGTGCGCCCGTCCTCGCGGCCACGGGTGACGAACACCTGCCGCTCCACGGCCACCGTGTGCTTGGTGCCCCGCAGCAACCCGCTGCGCTCGGTGCGCGAGGGGATGTCGAGGGCGATGCCGCCACGGTCCACCACCGAGACGGGGACCTCGCCGTCCTCGGCGTCGCCGTCGAGCTCGTAGCGGATCCATCCGGTGACCTCGGCGACGGCCGGGTCGAGGTCGGCCAGGGTGCGCAGCGTCTTGTACGACAGCCGGTCGCGGGCTGCGCCGGCCGTGAGCACTGCCTGCACCAGCGCCGGCTGGAGCAGCGTCTCGTCGCTGCGGGAGATGCCCACCGTCACCGTCTTGGCCTGGTGCTTGATGGCGTCGACGGGGCGGGTGAGCTCCTCGATGCCCTGGGTGAGCGCGGCGGTGAGGTCGTCGACGACCACGGCCGGGGTGCCGTTGCGACCCAGCTCGGCCTGATAGCCGTCGAGGGGTGCCACTCCCAGCGCGTAGCGGAACGACGACGCCAGGCGAACGGCGGTGCTGGCCTCCAGGTTCCCGTCGTAGGCCCCGCTGCGCAGCCCGTCGAAGAACCTCGCCGCCGACGCCTGCATGGCGGGACGCAGCGATCGCAGCAGCTCGTCGCCGTCCGCCGCCGCCGACTCGCCGACGGCGTCTTCGATGGCCGCCCGCGCCTCGCGCAGGGGACGGGCCTGGGCGTCGATGGCCAGCGCGGCCTCGTAGCCGAAGAGATGGCCGGCGACGGCGGTCAGCACGAACCCCAGGAGCGGGTGCGTGGCCGGCACCGAGATGACGTGGAGGGCGGCCGAGAAGCGCTCCTCCTCGTCGCTGGCGATCACGATGGGCGAGGCCTTGTGGGCCCGGTAGATGGCCACCTCCTTGGCCACATCGTCGGCGGTGGAGCCGACGAGCCCAGCCGCGCACACCAAGATGAGCGGCTCGCAGGAGAGATCGATGTGCTTCTTGTCCTCGGTGGCATCGCAAGCGATCGACCGATAGCAGAGCTCGCTGAGCTTGATGCGCAGCTCCTCGGCCGCGATGCGGTTGGAGCCGTTGCCCACGATGGCCCAGTAGCGCTTGGACGGGGCCAGCTCCTGGGCGGCCGTCGCGATGGCGGCGCGACCGGCCAGGGTGGTCTCCATCAGGGCCGGCAGGCCGCGGAGCGCCTCGACCAACGGCTGGTCGACGACGCCCCCCACCTCCGCCGCGATGGCCCACGCGAGCAGGAACCCGGCCGCGATCTGCGCATAGAAGGCCTTGGTCGACGCCACGCTCATCTCCACGTCGCGGCCGTCCGACGTGTAGAGCACACCGTCGGCCTTGTCGGTGAGATCAGAGCCCCGGCGGTTCACGATGGCGACGACAGTGGCCCCGCGCGACCGGGCCAGATCGACCGTCCGGTTGGTGTCGGTGGTGGTGCCGGACTGGCTGATGGCGATCACCAGCGTGTCGGACATGTCCGGCCGCAGCCCGAAGCCGGAGAGCTCGGTGGCGGGCAGGGCCTCGATGCGCAGCCGGCCGTCGGGGGACGCCTCGATCAGCGCCGACGACAAGCTCTGCCCCGCCACGTGCGCGGTGCCCTGGCCGATGACCTGCACGCGGTCGATCCGACCGGACCGCAGGCCCTCGCGCAGCGTGGCGCTGAGGACGTCCTCACCGAGCACCACCTCGAGCCCGTGGCCCCGGTCGATCAGCTTCCCGCGCAGCGTCTTGCGGAAGCTGTTGGGCGCCTCGGTGATCTCCTTGAGGAGGAAGTGGGGGTAGTCGCCCCGGTCGATGTCCCGGGTGGTGACCTGCGCCTGCTGCAGATCGGCGTCGGTGACCGGGAGCGCGGTGCCGTCGTAGGACTGGCGCACGATGCCCTCGATGGTGCCTGCCCGTCGACCGTCAAGCGCCACGATCTGGCCGCGGCTGGCGTTGGGGTTCGCGGGGTCGGCCGGGGTCTCGCCGTCCATGCGCAGGTAGGTGTCGGTGAGCTCGACGACGCCGTAGGGCTCCGAGGCCACCACGTAGCACCCATCGGCCAGGCCCACGTACAGGGCTTGCCCACTGCCGCGCAGGGCGAAGACCAGCTGATCGGGGGCGGCCGCCGCGCTGGCCCCGATGGCCACCGAGCCCTCGAAGCCGGCCACGGTGTCCCGGAAGGCGTCGACGAGAGGCGCCCCTTCGGCCAACCGGCGCGAGATGAGGGTGGGGATCACCTTGGCGTCGGTGGTGATCTCCGCCGCCACCCGGAGGCCGTCGGCCGCCTTGAGGTCGGCGAAGTTGTCCACGTCGCCGTTCAGCGCCGCCGTGACGTACGGGCCGTCGACGAGATCGATCTCCTGGCTGTCCACCGGGTGGGCGTTGGGCTGGGAGATGATGCCGATGCTGGCCCAACGGGTGTGCCCGAGCACAGCCGCCGACGCTCGCTCCCCGGCCATGGCCAGGCGGAGCAGCTCGTCCGCCGCGATGTCGGCCCGCATGGCCGCGGTGTTGTCCCCCAGCTCCCCGATCTCGGCGGCAGCCTTGTACACGAAGCTGAGGTGGCCCTCGGGCGTGCGCACCGCGTTCGTGCGGAACAGCCGATCGGCGGCCCGGCTGGAGATCATCCGAGCGATGGCCGGATCGGCGAGATCGAGGCCGTGGTCGGCCACCAGGATGGAGATCCCAGCGGAGTCCCGCCCGCGGACCTCGAGGCGGTCCAGGGCCGACAGGGCCTGCTGGATGGACGTGCCGATCTCGATGGCCGACCAGGCGGCAGCCGATCCGACGAGGTCGCGCACCCGCAGCGCCGTCGGCACCCGGTCGCGCTCGACGGCCCACAGGGCGTCCTTGAGGGCCAGGAGCGCAGCGTTGGCCCGTTCCAGGGGATGGGCGCGGTCGCCGCCCTCCGCGTCGAGAGCAGCCTCGGTGCCGGAGATCCAGTCCCCGATGGCCGCGCCGACGGCGGCCACCCTCGTCGCGATCTCCGCCTCCCGCACCAAGAGGGCCACCCCATCGGGGTCACGCAGCACGACATCGAGCTCGTGGAGGCCGACCGCGGCCACCTCGGCCGCCGCCACGCGGTCGGCTGCCCCCAGCAGGTCCCGCTGGATGGCGTCGAGACGCCCGAGGACGTCAGAGGCGGGGAGCAGGCGCCGGGCGCCGGGCCCCCGCAGGATGGCGATGATGCCGCACACGTGAGGAAGGGTCCTTCCGGTTCGGGGGACGAGCCAGCGTACTGGCCCTACCCCAGAGCGGCGACGGCGACAGCGAGGCGCTCGGCGGCGGCCTCGGCCTCGGCGGCGGTGGGCGCCTCGACCATCACCCGCACGAGGGGCTCCGTGCCGCTGGCCCGGATGAGCACCCGGCCGTGGGCGCCCAGCTCGGCCTCCACCGCGGCGACGTGGTCGGCCACCGCGTCGGCCGCTGCGGAGGCACCCGAGGTCACCCGCACGTTGCGCAGCACCTGGGGCAGGCGCGTCATGGCCTCGTCAGCGAGCGCGGCGAGCGGCCGCTGCTGGCGCTCCATCACGTCCAGCAGCTGCACCGCGGTGAGGAGCCCGTCACCGGTGGTGGCCTGCTCGGTGAAGATCACATGGCCGCTCTGCTCGCCACCCAGGCTCAGACCACGGGCGGCCAGGGCCTCGAGCACGTTGCGATCGCCGACCGGCACCTCCACCACCTCGATGCCGTGCTCGGCCATCCCGAGCCGGAACCCGAGGTTGGTCATCACGGTGACGACCACGGCATCCTGCGCCAGGGCGCCCCGGGCCCGTCGGTCGATGGCCGAGATGGCGATGATCTGATCGCCGTCGATCAGGCGGCCGTCGGCGTCGACAGCCAGCGCCCGGTCGGCGTCCCCGTCGAAGGCGATGCCCGCATCGGCCTGCCGCTCGACGACGGCCCGCTGGAGGTCGTCGGGGTGGGTGGAGCCACAGCCGGTGTTGATGTTGGTGCCGTCAGGCTCGGCGTGGAGCACGGTCACGCTGGCGCCCAGCGATCTCAGGAGCCCGGGGGCGATTCGGCTCACCGCTCCGTTGGCGCAGTCCACGACCACCGACAGCCCGTCGAGGCGCCGACCATCGATCGACGCGCCCACGGAGACGGCCCAGGCAGCCACGTCCTCCGCCCCGTCGAGCACGGTGCCCACCGCGTCGCCGGTGCGCGGATCGCCGGCCGCCTCGTGACGGAGCAGGCGGTGGAGCTCGTCCTCGAGGGCCCGCTCGACGTCGTCGCCCAGCTTCTTGCCCCCGGCGCCGAAGAGCTTCACCCCGTTGTCGGCGAAGGGGTTGTGCGAGGCCGAGATGACGGCTCCGGCGATCCCGTCGCGGGCGGCGACCCATGCCACGGCGGGTGTGGGCGCCACCCCCAGCGCCACCACGTCGACCCCCTCGGCGGTCAGACCAGCGACCAGGGCGGCCTCGAGGAGGGGGCCCGATCGGCGCGTGTCTCGACCCACGACGAACCGCCACGAGGGCAGCACGCGGGCTGCGGCTCGCCCGAGGGCGAGCACGACCTCGGGCGTGAGGTCCAGGTTGGCCACCCCCCGCACACCATCTGTCCCGAACTTCAGCACCCCTCCACCATGCCAGAGCCCGACGGCGCAACCAGCAGGAGCCCCGCCGACGGAGGCGAACCAGTGAGGATGGCCAATCACAGGGACGACACCCACACCGGCACGGGCCGCTGGTCGGTGGCGGCACCGACCCAGTGGTGGTACCCCGCCTGCGCGTCGCACGAGCTGGGCCGGTCGCCGCTCCCCATCGCCCTGATGGACCTCCCGATCGTGCTGTACCGCGATGCCGCCGGCGTGGCCCACGCCCTCGTCGATCGGTGCCCGCACCGCAACGTCCCGCTGTCGCTCGGACGCGTCCAAGCCGACGGCACCCTGCAGTGCGGGTACCACGGCTGGCGCTTCGACGGCACCGGCCGCTGCACCGCCATCCCGGCGCTCGCCCAGGGGCCGGCCGAGGCGCCATCGCCGCGTGACGCGATGGCGCGCACGGTGTGCGAGCAGGACGGGTTCGTCTGGCTGTGGGGCTCCGACGTGGTCGCCCCCACCCGGGCGCCCTTCGCCCTGCCGCAGCTCGGGCAGGGTCCGCTGGTCGGCGAGGTCATCTTCCGACGCGACATGGACTGCACGGTGCACGCGTCGGTGGAGAACGCCCTCGACGTGCCCCACACTGCCTTCCTTCACGGCGGCCTGTTCCGCAAGAGCGGGCAGGGGCCGCTCGTCGAGGCCGAGCGCACCGACCTCCCGGACGGGGTGGAGGTTCGCTACCGGGGCGAACCGGCCGCCTTCGGTCCCCTGAAGCTCCCCGGCGATGCTGCCTTCGACCACTGGGATCGCTTCTTCCTGCCGTCCATCGCGCAGGTCGAGTACCGGGTCGGCGAGCTGCTGCGGATCACCAACTCGATCCTGCACCTGCCGCTGTCGGCCACCCGCACCCGGGCCTGGTTCGTGCTGCGCTTCCGTTCGCCGCTGCCGGCCTCGGTGGCCGGCCCCGTCATTCGGGCCCGCGGGAAGAAGATCCTCCAGCAGG
>JBKJIL010000247.1:0-8695 GCA_046598435.1 Acidimicrobiales bacterium | reverse complement strand
CGGCCCGGCCGATGTGGCCGCGCGCGACGTCGTCGGCATCGACCGCTTCATGTGGGGCAGCGACTACCCCCACGACGAGGGGAGCCACCCCTACACGCGCCAGCACCTGCGGGCCCGCTTCAGCGATGTCGATCCCACCGACGTGCGCAAGATGCTCTCGGAGAACGCCGCCCGCCTCTACGACTTCGACCTCGCGGCGCTGGCGCCGCTGGGCGCCAAGATCGGCCCGACCGTGGGCGAGATCGCCACGCCGATCGAGGGGGTGCCCGACGACCCGCTCGGGACGATGTCCCCCGACATGGATGCCCGGGCCGTCACGTGACCGAGCCGCTCGTCCTGGCGGACGACCCGGCCCCGTTCGTCCGTCGCCTCACCCTCAACCGCCCCGAGAAGCGCAACGCGCTGAACCACCCGCTGCGGGGGCAGCTGATCGCGGCGCTGCAGGCGGCCGATCTCGACGACGACGTGCACGTCACGATCGTGCGAGGCGCAGGGTCGTCGTTCTCGGCGGGCTACGACCTCGGCGGCGGCAACGAAGGCCATGAGTACCCGCACTTCACCGCGCCGGGGGAGGGCCAATGGCCGCGGCACGTCACCGAGACGTGGATGGGCATCTGGGACCTCCAGAAGCCGGTGATCGCTCAGGTCCACGGGTACTGCCTGGCCGGCGGCAGCGAGCTGGCCACGGGGTGCGACCTCGTCTACGTGGCCGTCGACGCCAAGATGGGCTACCCCGCCGTGCGCTTCGGGGTGCCCGACATGCAGTTCCACGCGTGGCTCCTCGGGATGCGCGCCGCCATGGAGATGATGGTGACCGGCGACTCCATGTCGGGCACCGAGGCGGTGCGGCTGGGCTGGGCCAACCGCGCCTTCCCCGAGGCCGATCTCGACGACGAGGTGCTGGCGGTGGCCAAGCGGATCGCCCTGCTGCCGCCCGACATCGTGCAGCTCAACAAGCGCACCGTCCACCGCGCCATGGACCACATGGGGCTGCGCCAGTCGATCCGGGCGGGCACCGACATCTGTGCCCTCGGGATCCACCAGGAGAGCTTCGAGGTGTTCCTCGACGAGATGCGCACCAAGGGCCTCACTGTCGCGCTGCAGCATCGCGACGAGCCCTTCGGCGACTACCGCACCGTCGAACCACGCCCGGATCCCGCCTGACGCCCCCTCCGCCCGGTACGGTCCGACACGTGACCGTGTCCCCCGACCCGGCTGCACGTGCGGTGCCGTGGCGCACCATCTGGGCGACCATCGGCTCGGTCGCCCTCGCATTTGCGGCCTACCGCACGTACCTGGCTCTGGCCCATGTGGTGACCCTGCTCGTGGTGGCGGGGTTCTTCGCCATCGTGCTCAACCCCGTGGTGGACCTGCTCGAGCAGCGGGCCCGGATCCGTCGGGGACTGGCCACCGGGATCGTGTTCATCGTCGGCCTGGGGCTCATCGCGGGGATGCTCTACTCGTTCATCCGCCCCCTGGCCGAGCAGGGGTCCACGTTCGCCGAGGACCTCCCCGGGTACGTCGACGACGCCCAGCACGGCGACGGCCCCATCGGCGACCTCGTGGAGCGCTACAACCTCGAGGACTACGTCCAGCGCAACCAGGAGCGGCTCAGCAAGGGCCTCACCGACCTCGGCGCCCCCGCCCTCGGGCTGGCCCGCACCGTCTTCGCCGGCCTGTTCGCCGCCATCACGATCCTGGTGCTGCTGTTCCTCATGCTCATGGAGGCCGGAAAGCTCACCGCGGGCGCCCTCAACCTCGTGCCCGAGCATCGGCGCGAGCGGGTGCGACGGGTGGGCACCGACGCGTCTCGGGCGGTGTCGGGCTATGTGTTCGGCAACCTGGTGATCAGCGTGATCGCGGGCGTGGCGGCCTGGCTGATGCTCGCCATGCTCGAGGTGCCCTACGCCGGCGTGCTCGGGCTCTTCGTGGCCTTCGCCGACCTCATCCCACTGGTGGGCGCAACCCTCGGCGCTGTGCCGACCATCGCCTTCGCCTTCCTGCACTCCACGACCGCGGGGATCGTGGCGCTGGTGTTCTTCATCGTCTACCAGCAGTTCGAGAACCACGTGCTGCAGGTCTCGATCATGGCCCGCACGGTGAACGTCAACCCGCTCACGGTCATGGTGAGCGTGCTGGTGGGCGTGGAGCTGTTCGGCCTGCTCGGTGCCCTGCTGGCCATCCCGGCCGCCGGCATCATCCAGGTGGTGGCCACGGACCTCTACCAGGGCCGAGCCGGGGCCCGGGCGACGAGCGCACCGGCGGCGGCCGAGTCAGCCGGCAGCTGAACCGACTCAGATGCGCTCGAGGGCAGCGCCGTCGAAGAGCGGCTCGATGCCCTCGGCCTCGACATCGGCCTGCATCTCGGCGTCACTCGGTACGGGCCCCGGGTCGGCGGCCGCCGCCAGCGCCGTCGGGAGCAGGCGGGCATCGCTCGAGGTGTTGAGGAAGATCCCGGGATGGCCGAGCACCCAGCGCACGGCTCGGCCGATGGCGGCAGGATCGGTCATGGGCTCGTACCAGCTGAAGCGCGGCCCGTCGTAGCCGGCGGGCCAGCGGCGGCGACTGATGGCCTTGATCGTCTGCACCGCCACCTCGTCCTCGGCGCAGCGGGCGAGGAGGGCCTCGACGTCGGCGCGGTAGGCGGGGTCATTCAGCCCGACGAAGCTGAACGGCAGCAGCACCGAGGCGAAGGGGAACCGCTCGAGGCTGCGCAGGTGCATCCGGGCGATGCGGTTGCCGTGGCCGGTCACGCCGATGTGGCGCACGAGGCCCTCGTCGCGCGCCCGCACCATCGCCTCGACCGCACCCCCGGGGCCGTGGGCCTGTTCCCACTCGTCGGGCTCGACCAGGTTGTGGAGCTGGATGCTGTCGACGTGGTCCACCCGCAGCCGGTCGAGCGATCGCTCCAGCTCGGCCCGGGCCGCGTCGCCCCGACGCTCGCCGGTCTTGGTGGCGAGGAAGAACCGGTGTCGGTGCTCGGCCATCCACGGACCGATGCGGAGCTCGGAGTCGCCGTAGCTGGCCGCGGTGTCGAGGTGGTTGACGCCTGCGTCGAGCAGCACCTGCAGCACCTCATCGGCGCGCTCCTGGCGCATCCCGCCGAGCGCCGCCGCCCCGAAGATCAGGCGGGTGCTCTGGTGGCCGGTCCGTCCGAAGGGCGCCGTTGCGATCACGTCACCCAACCTACCGACGATGGCGGCGGCTGGTGAGGCGGGACTGGACGACCAACGTGGCCACCCCGGCGAGCACCAGTCCGGCCACGTTCACCGCCAGCTGGGCTGCCGCGCCGACCATCTCGGGCCCCTCGCGATAGGCCGCCGCCACGCCGATGTTGGCGATGGCCGGAATGGTCGTGACCGACACGAGGACGCCCACCAGGGTGCTCGCGCGCGCCTCGGTGAACGACAGCATCCCCGCCATCCCGGCCAGCACGGCCACCACGGCGGTGAGGGCGTCGGGGTGGGAGATGAAGGCGGTGAGCTGACGGTCGGAGAGCTCGTAGCCGGCCGGGGCCACGCCCGAGAACCGCAGGACCACGCTCAGCGCCGCCACCGTCAGCACTCCGACCAACCCGGCGGCCCCGAGGGTGGCCGCCGCCGTTCGCACGTGGGCCCACCGCCGCCGAGCGGCACCGACGCACACGGCGGCGAGGGCCCCGTACTCGGGCCCCACGACCATGGCGCCCACCACCAGGATCGGCGAGTCGAGCAGGATCCCGACCCCGGCGATCATGCTGGCCAGCGCCATCAGCACCAGGAGCGACGGCGTGAGCCGGGCCTCGCTGCGAGCGGTGTCCTCGAGCTCCTCCCACACCAGGGCGTCGCTGCCGTGGCCCGGGGCGGCAGCCTCGGCCAGCTCGGCGGCCGTCGATACCACCGTGCCGATGGACGAGATCGTGATGGCCCCTGCGATGTGCACGTCGCGGCGCTGCAGCCACTCGACCACCTCGTGGGCCGACTCGCGGGCGAGGTCGCAGAGCACGAGGTCGCCGGCCGGCTGGAGCGATGCGGCGGGAAACCGGGCCAGGTGCGCCACGCCCGGCGTCGCCCGCAGGTGCTCGATCACCTCGTCCGCCCGAGCCGGGGGAACCGTGATGCGCAGGTGGAGCATCCGCGCAGTCTGGTCGACCTAGGCGGTCAGGCCGGGCACCACCCGCGACACGGTGGACATCGAGCAGACGTACACGTCGCCGTGCCAGCCCACCGACGGGAACACCACCGCCTGGAGCGGGCTGCCCGTGTCGGCCCGCGCCCGCTCGGTGCCCGTCTCGATGTCGAGCACCACCACCTGGTCCGCCATCCGGGTCCCATCGTGGTCCCCGGTCAGGAGCTCGCCGGTGTCGGGGAAGAGGAGCAGGTGGCTGGCATGGCCCTGCGCTCGTCGCCAGCGCTCGGTCAGCGCGCCGTCGGAGCCGATGTCGAACGCCGCCAGCACCGCGTTCCCGCTGTCGTAGCCCACGACGATCCGCCGGCCGACGTCGACCAGGGGCGGGTTGGCGATCAAGCCCCCCGGTCGCCCGCACACCTCGGTGAGCGTCACGGCAGCAGTGGCGAGGTCGACCCGCACGATGTGGAGCGGTGCGGTGGAGATGCCCTGGCCCAGGAAGGCACCGTTGAAGCGGTCGGTGCCCTCGCCGTCGTCGAGGAACCAGGCGGCGCCCAGAGCCAGGACGGCGTCCCAGCCGTACGTCTGGCCGGGCAGGGTGCGATAGGTCGCAGTGAAGTCCGGGTCGAGGGTCAGCGCCCTCCCGTCCCAGCGCACCCGCAGGAGGCTGGTGTCGCCCACCACGTAGACGTCGTCGCCGTCGGCCGACAGCCGCGCGATCGATGGCTCGGTCACGTCGAGGCGGGCCACGATCCCCAGGGAGTCAGGGTCGAGCACGAGGAGCTCAGCCGGCTCCCGGGGCGAGACGGGTTGCCCGGGCCGCTGACCGGCGAAGTCCTTGGTGACCAGATGCCCGTCGGGCAGGGTGACGAAGCTGTTGTAGGACCGATGTCGGGGCAGCTCCACGCTCGCCACCAGCGACGTGTCGGCAGCGAGGCGATGGGCGTGGTTGCCGAACACGACGTGCAGCGAGCCGTCGGCGTGAGCAGCCAGACCACCGGGCCACATGGGTCCGCCCCGGAGCTCAGGTGACTGGCGCACCACCTCGAGGGTGACCGGATCGATCTGCTCGACCCAACAGGTGGCGTCGTCGCCGAAGCCGTGGCGCAGCACGTAGACCTCGCCCGGCTGGCGGAGCACGACCATGGTGGTACCCGGCGCGTCTCGATGGGTGACCTGCACGCCCTGGCCGTCGGCCAGGCCCCAGCCGGGCGCCGCGGCGGCCGGCACCTGGAGTCGTCGGGGCCCACCGTCCTCGGCGGGCCACGGGCTGTCCCAGAGCGCGGCGCTCACACCGGTGCCTCGACAGGCAGCCGCGGCGAGCGGGCCGTCGGGAGGCTGGCGATCAGGTCGCCGATCAGGTCGTCGCGGAGGGTTCGGAGCGACGGATCGTCCCAGCGGTTCACCTGCTGGAGCGGATCGTCGGTCAGGGAGTACAGCTCGCCCTCGGTGCCGTCGTGCACCGTGCCCCGCGTGTAGGTGGTGCACACCCAGCCGTCGCGCGTGATGGTCCGCAGGTGCACCGCCACGCCGAGCAGCTCGCTGTCCCACTCGGTGAGCACGCGCTCCATGCCGCGGGCGGCGGCATCGGCGTCGTCGACGGGAAGGGCCTGGCCCTCCATCCAGTCGGTGGCCGGGAGGTCGGCGATCTGACAGAACGTGGGGGCCAGGTCCACCAGGCCCACCGGCGCGGAAACGGTGGCCGGCACCACGCCGGCGGAGGGAGCAGGACGCCAGATCAGCGGCAGCCGCATGAGCCCGTCGACGTGGTACGGCCCCTTGAACAGCAGACCGAAGTCGCCGCCCAGCTCGCCATGGTCGGTGGTGAACACCACGTCGAGGTCGTCGGCCCACCCGCGTGCCGCGACGGCGGCCAGCACCCGGCCCAGGGCCTCGTCGATCAGCTCCACCTCGATGGCGTTGCGGGCGTTGACCTCGCGCAGCTGGTCAGCCGTCAGGGTCGCCGGCACCCACTTGGTGGGGGCCTCGTAGTTCGACACCAGGGTGCCGTCGTACCAGAGGCGCCAGTGCCGCGGCTTGGCATCGAGGAGGCGCTCGCGGTCCGACGCCCGCTCCGGGTAGCCGGCGGGCAGCGGCACGTCGCGCCAGTCGATGCGGCCCAGCTCCGATGCCGGCGGATCCCACGGGTGGTGGGGGTCGGGGAAGCTCATCCAGGCGAACCAGTCGTCATCCGCGGCGAGGCCGTCGAGCCAGGCGATCGTGCGGTCGGCCACCCAGTCGGTGTGGTACCAGTCGCGGGGCACCGGGTTGTCCTTCACCTGGGGGGCCCCCGTCGCTCCCCCGCCTTCGGCGTTCACCTCGAGGTCGGCGTCGAGGACGGCGTAGAAGCCGCCCAGCGCCTCCGGGTGCTCCGCGCTCATCCAGCGGGCGTAGTGCAGCGCGCCCACCGGGCTGTGGGTGGCGAACTCGAGGTGGTCGAACCCACGATGCGGGCCGACGGTGCCGTCGTACCACGGCGAGTCCACGGTGGGCACGCCAGCCCGAGCCAAGCCGTTCTCCGGGAACCGGCCGAACGGGTCGAGGAAGGGCTCGAAGTGCGGCTTGCCGATCAGCGCGGTGCGATAGCCCGCCCGATGCAGCTCGGCCGCCACCGAGGGGGCCGCCGTCGGCAAGGCCACGCCGTTCATCCACACCCCGTGAGTGCTGGGGTGCTGGCCGGTGAGCATGGTGGAGCGCGAAGGCATGCACACAACGGACTGGGGGACGGCCCGCTCGTAGCGGATGCCGTCGGCGGCCAGCGCGTCCACCACCGGGGTGCGGCTCAGCCCGCCTCCGTTGCAGCCGAGCGTGTCGTAGCGCTGCTGGTCGGTGGTGACGAAGAGGATCTTGCGGCCCATCAGCTGGCGACCTCCGTGGGGCGCGGGGACGTGGCGGTGTCGAGCGCGTCGATGGCCGGGCCGGCCCCGCGCTCGAGCTGACCGGCCAGCGCGTCGAGGGCGCTGCCCATGGCTCCACCGAGCACGATGGCCATCGTGGCCGGGTCGGCGTCGCTGGCGTAGGTGATGAGGCAGTGGCCGGGGTCGAGCTCGATGACGTCGATCGAGGCCAGGTGCTCCTTGAAGAGCCCGCCCGAGATCCGGTATTGGAAGCGCCGCTGGAGCGGATCGTTGGTGAGGATGTCCTCGACCAGCGTGAGCCCGATCCCCGTGGTGATCGTGCGGACGGTGCCCTGCACTTCGCAGGCCACGATCCCCGGGAACCAGAGGTGGAGCAGCTCGGGGCGGCCGACGACCTCCCAGGCCCGCTCGGCGCTGACGGCCACGAGCCGCTGTCGCCGCTCGCTCGCTCGCATCAGCTGCGCCCGTCGAGCAAGCGCAGGAACGAGCTGGCCATGATCTCGGCCACCTCCGCCCGGCTGCGGCCTTGGTCGTGGCGCATGAGCTGATGGGCCTCCCAGGAGGCGAGCACGTCCAGGGCGGCCAGGGTGGCCGTCGCCTCGTCGGGATGACGAGTGGCGAGGTCGACTGCGAAGAGGTCGGCGATCTGGTCCCGCAGCACGGCGCGCAGGCGAGTGAGCTCAGCCGCGATCTGGGGGTGGGTGCCGGCCAGCCGACGGGCGACGCCTCCGACCTGTCCCATGGCCTCGAGCAGGTGGACCCGACCTTGCACGAACCCCACGATGCGCGAGTCGAGCTCGTCAGCCGCGGTGACGGTGAGCGCGTAGAGGGGCGCCAGGTGCTGCTGCTGACGCCCGATGGCGGTGCGCACGAGGTCGTCGATGTCGTCGAAGTACCGGAACAGCGATCGAGCCGAGATCCCCGCCCGAGCCGCGATGGCCTCTGCGCCGGGCGCCAGCTCGCCCTCCCGGTAGATCTCGAGGAGCGCCTCCACCACTGCATCGCGGTTGCGGTCCCGGCGCAGGTGGCGCCCATCGGCGGCCGGCGACTCGACGGTGGTCATGAGCGGACCCTACCTATTGACAGATGATCTGACAATACCTACCTTGCTGGGCATGGCGAACCTGATCCTCGACTCCTTGCAGCGTCGGATGCGGGCCATGCACTCCCTCTACGAGGACGCGCTGGCCACCATGGACCTGTCGCATGTGAACCACTTCGAGCGCGAGGGAGTCCTGCCCATCGCCTTCTGCCTCTTCCACTACACGAACATGCAAGACGTGTCGGGCGCGGTCATCAGTGGCCAGCCCGTGATCTGGAACGACGAGTGGCAGGCCCGGGTGCAGATGGCCATCAACGACCACGGCAAGGAGCGCACGGTCGACGAGATGATCCACCAGCGCATCGGCGACTACCAGGCCTTCGGCGAGTACCAGCGGGCCGTGTTCCAGCGCACGGAGTCGTGGCTGGCCGAGCTCGACCCCGGTGAGCTCGACCGCGTGATCGTGCCGCGGCCCCTGCCGCCGATGGTCGCCAACACCTACAGCGCCCGGGTGGCCGGAGCGGCGGGCATCACCGTGCTCGACGCCATCGAGTGCTGGATCTACCAGCACGGCCTGCGCCACATGGGCGAGATCGAGCTGGCCCGCGGCCTGGTGGGCCTCGGGGGCATGACGAGCTGACCCTCGGACTACCCCTGCGACGACCTGGGTAGAGACGCCGCCGTGACG